>CAZPDA010000021.1:0-24211 GCA_964585115.1 uncultured Flavipsychrobacter sp. | reverse complement strand
CTTCTCTGCAGAGAACCAGTAATTGTGATAGCCTAGTGCTTCTAAAGCTTCATGGTCAATATTCTCCTTCATGGCTTTGGTCTCTTGCAGACATATTACATCAGCAGGGTCCGTCTCAAGCCATTCCATAAACCCTTTTCTTATCGCAGCTCTTATACCATTTACATTATATGTTATTATCCTCATGTTCTACTATTGATTTTCTATTTGCGCTTTTAGTGACATTGCCCAATCTGCAACCAGCTTTATTTCATCTTGTGTAAGCTTAGCATTCTTGTGTATCCAAGTATAGCTTTCTAAAGGCATTTCTTTTTCCTCAACCATCTCAGCAGTTTCCTCTAGTTTATGCGCAGCTTTCTTAGTACTATAGGTTGCAAACTCAGAAAAGTTTAGCTCTTCTTTTCCTTCATCTACATGATGTTGCATCCACCAACCTACAGGCTGAATATTAGTATACCAAGGGTAATTAGTATTATTACTATGGCAATCAAAACATGCTCTTTTCAGCACACTTAGCACATTAGCAGGTACAGGGTTAGACACTCTAATATCATTAGGCCCTGCGGTAGCAGATATATTCCTTTCAGGTCTGATGAACTGCATTATAACCAAAATGACAAGCAGACCTATAAGCACTTTTTTCAGCATAAAGTTGGTTTTAAGATGTTTGCAAAATAAAAAAACGCTGCAACTATATCGTTACAGCGCTCTATAAAGTTGACCAATGGTCTTATTTATTTAACAGTTTCATAAAGCCATTTAAAAAACTCTCTGTGCCATGCTATACCGTTTTGTGCGTGTAGCACCCAGTGGTTCTCATTAGGGAAATATAATAGCTTACTCTTGATGCCTTGTAGCTGTGCCGCTTGGAAAGCTTCTAACCCTTGTTCAATACCTACACGATAATCAAGTCCACCTTGTATGATCATAATAGGCGTATCCCATTTATCTACAAAGTTGCTAGGGTTGAACTTATCATAACCTACGGGTTTATTCTTATCCCAATATGGACCACCTATATCGTAGTTAGCAAACCACATTTCTTCTGTAGTGCCGTACCAGCTTTTCAGGTCAAACAAGCCATCGTGTGCTATGAAAGACTTGAAACGCTTATTGTGCATACCTGCTAGCATAAACACGCTATAACCACCATAGCTAGCACCGATACAACCCAAACGGTCTTTATCTACATAAGACTCTTTAGACACTTCATCTATAGCCAATAAGTAATCTTCCATTGGTTTACCACCCCAATCTTTACTAATAGCTTCGTTCCACTCTACGCCCCAGCCCGGCATACCTCTTCTATTCGGTGCTACAACTATGTAGCCTTGAGCAGCCATTAACTGGAAGTTCCATCTAAAGCTATAGAACTGAGATAGTGCAGACTGTGGTCCGCCTTGGCAATAAAGTAGTGTTGGGTATTTTTTATTAGGGTCAAAATTAGGAGGATATATAACCCAAGTACCCATCTCTTTACCATCGCTGGTCTTCATCATTCTTAGCTCCGTCTTACTCATAGCAAGAGAATTGTAAATATTATCATTCTCGTGCGTAAGCTGCTCCATGCTACCGTCAGAAATGTTAACGATATAAAGCTCAGGTGCATGGTTCATATCTCTTCTTGATACTACTATTTGCTTATTATTTATTTGTCCTGCTATGCTACTTACATCAAATACGCCTTTTGTTATTTGCTTTGGCATATAGGCCATCTTATCCATCAAGTTCTTAGGAGTAGAGATAGAGAACAACTGAACCGTACCTTTAGTAGGTGCTGTAAAGTATACACTCTTACCATCATCACTCCACTCAAAGCCATTTACAGTACCATCCCAAGCAGAGGTCATGTTGCGCTTGTAGTTATCTGCAACACTCATGATGATGATATCATTCTTATCCGCTTCGTAACCATCACGCTTCATACTTGTCCATGCCAGGTACTTACCATCAGGACTAAATGAAGGGCTCATATCAAAACCCATCATGCCTTCTGTAAGGTTAGTAGTAGTGCTGGTAGCTAGGTCATACTTATATATATCCGTATTTGTACTCTTAGCATACTCTTTACCATACTTCTTTTTGGTAACGTATAGCAAAGACTTACCATCAGGAGACCAAATAACATCCTCAGAACCACCGAATGGTTTTTGAGGACAATCGTAAGGCTCTCCCTCCATAATATCAGTTACCGAACCATCTTCTAAAGATGCAATGAACACATGGTCGTACTTACCATCTTCCCAAGTATCCCAGTGACGATAGTTAAGGTCAGTATATACTTGCACAGTAGTATTTGGCAGGTCATCATAGATGTCAGTACCTAGCATTTTCTTAACCAATACAGGCTTAGTGTATGCTATCTTCTTACCATCAGGAGAAATACGAACAACAGCAGCATCCTTCATCTCTCTATATATCTCCTTCCAGCTTTGCCCTTTATCGGTACTCATGTACAAGATATCTCCGCTTTTAGCATACCATGTATCTCCATCTCTTTGTATTACATGCTTATCATTATCAAGAGACATATTGGATGCATCACCATTTTTCAGGTTGATAGCATAATGGTTGGCAACAGACTTTTCTGTTTTCCAATCATACTGTCTTGATGCATAATAAAGTGTCTTACCGTCTTTACTAATGCCCTCTGCCCCTACTCTTTTCAGGCTCCAAAGTAGTTCAGGGGTCATTTTATTTTGCCCAAATGCTCCTATAGAACCTAATAGGAATAATGGTAATAAAAACTTTTTCATATACAATTATATTTCTATGCGCTAAAATATACTTATTTGTCAGTATCTGCATCCCGCTTATCGGGGGATGTAGCATCATCCTTATCACCCTCAGATGCTTTACGCTCACCCACAGGTGTAAAGTCTTCCACATTCTCCCAACCAGCCTTAAGCATTACTTCATTATTATGAGGGATAACTACTTCGGGTTGTATTTTCTCTAATAGAACACCAGGGTCCCACACTCCATTTCTATTCTCATCTACAATAATGTATATCTTGTAGTTACCCGGGTCTAGCAAACTAAGGTTGGCAATGGTATCTGTAATCGGTTTGCTGTATACTGTATCCGTAGCTCCTTTTACTAGTAGAACATACTTATCATCTAAATATTTAGATGAAGTGCGAACCTGTAATTTACCATAATCATCATCATTCATAGTACGGAACAGATACTTGGACGGAGGCAACTTATTACCTGCTGTGTCTGTAGCCCAGCCCGGCAACAGTCTTAATGTATATAGTTCATTCTTCTTCCAAGAAGCGTATACGTTTAACTGCTGTTCATTTAGCGTATCTATAGATACAACTATAGGCACTTCTACATCAGCACCAGCACTATCAAAGCTTAAAAACATTCTTTCCGTATCATACACAAAACTGTCTTGAGACAGAACTACCGTAATTGGCAGCTTTATATCGTGGGTACGTTTATCTTTATTTGACGTATCTACTTCTACTTTATAGGTTAATACATCCTCTCCTTTTCGCTTGCCTCTTGCCGCTCCAGTCCTACCAGTCGCAACTGTTATAGCAGTATCAACTATTACAGGTTTCTCTTTGAACAGTAGCAGCTTTAGCGGTTGCTTATCATTAGGTGGTAGCGGAGTGAATACAGAATCTATAAATGCTACTTTTTCATCACCTCCATCATACACTAGGTTGCCATTCTTATCTTGCAATGCATATATACGAAATTCTTTTGCAGGCAATCCTGCCAGTGTAAATAAGCCCCCGGCAGTAGTTCTTACTATATACGCAGGCTTTTTTCTTACAATGCTGCTATCAGAGTCTTCAGCATAGTGTAGTAAGACATCTACATCATCTACAGTATTACCCGTAGCTGCATCTACTACCATGCCAGACATTTGTAAGGAATCGAAATAGCTACCTGTACTAAACGTATAGGTATACCCCTCAAAGGCATTACCCTCATGCAAATCTGTAATGGCCTTACCAAAGCTTACTCTGTAAGTTGTATTATCTTTTAGAAGTGAGTCAGGTATTGTCACCTTTACCTTTTTACCTAATACTACCGTACTAATTGGAAAAGGTAGCACAGGTGATACCTGCACCTCTTTACTAGCATCTTTCAACACCAGAAATTCATCAAATCGCATTGAAATTTCAGTGACGCGTGTATTAAGCAGAGAGTCCTTTGGCTCTACTGCTAATAGCTTTGGAGGAGTGGTATCTTTCTCCCCACCTTCAGGAGGTACAATATTGGCACAACTAGCCACCAATAAAGAGACAAATAGTATTACAAAAGCGTTCAGCCTTATCATTGCGGACAAAAATAACATTAATACACTGCAATAGCATCTCATTTTAGCTTTTGTACGTAGGTTTGTGAAAACTTTTACGGTATCATATTGTTATCCACTAAAACGTATAGAGCATGTTTTCAAAGATATTATTGACATTAAGCTTATTATTTGCAATTCCTGCATTGGCACAAGATGTTCCTAGCAGTATTTATGACTTTAAAGTAGCTGCTCTTGATGGCGGAACAATAGACTTTGCGGACTTTAAAGGCAAGAAAATACTTATCGTCAATACAGCTTCTAAGTGTGGTTTCACACCTCAGTATGAAGGTTTAGAAAAGCTGTATAAAGAGCAAAAAGACAACTTAGTAATTGTTGGCTTTCCTGCTAATGACTTTGGCAAGCAAGAACCTGGTAGCAATGATGAGATAGCAGCCTTTTGTAAGAAGAACTATGGCGTAACATTCCCTATGGCTGCAAAAATATCAGTTAAGGGTAATGATATGGCACCTATATATCATTGGTTGACCAAGAAAGAGTATAATAACTATAAAAACAGTTCAGTGAAGTGGAACTTCCAAAAATACCTAATAGACGAAGAAGGTAATTTAATAGATGTGTTTGGCTCTATGGTAAAGCCTGAAAGCTCTAAGCTGACCGACGCACTATAAATAATACATTACTTCATCTAGTGAGGACATTTAGTAGACGCTGTGCGTCTACTTTTTTGTATAACAAAGCTTGGTGTATTTATCTCAGGTAGAGATACCTCAGGCTTTTTGATAGTAGGTAGTTTTACTTTAGGCAGTTTGACACTTGGCAGCTCAGGCATCTTGACCTTAGGTAGGCTTACTAGTTTTTTAGACGTACGATTGCTCTTCCAAAAGCTCTTCTTTTTAGGACATTTAACCTTACTACTCTGTGCATTAGCATTGCTAAGGGAAAAGGCTACAGTAAATAGTAACAAAAATACCGGACGTATATAGCTGCTTAACTTCATAACACATTCATTTTAAATAGTTAATGAATCAAATCGACACCATGGGCTGCTATATAGAAAGACAGGCTAACGATAATAACCGTTAGCCTGTTTATGTTAAAACATTGTCATATTAGTAAATGCTACCTACGTCTTACCTTCCAGCCACTTGCTCCACTGTTAACAACAGTATTCTGCGGGCTCTTTGTTTTTGCTTCTGCATCCCAAACCACACCGGATAATAATGCCGCTACTTTCTTCTCGTCTTCATCCTCATTCTTCAGGTACTCAGGCTTGAAGTGTTTTTCTATGAACTTAGTATCGAAATTACCACTACGGAAAGGCTCAGTTTGTACTGCCCATACACCAAAGCCGATAGTAGTTTGTATACCTTTTATGTAATACTCTTCAGCTACTCTACATAGCCTATCAATAGCCTCATCTCTGGTAGGAGCATGTACCACCAGCTTAGATATCATATTATCGTAGAAGATAGGTATTTCCTGCCCTTGCTCGTATCCATCGTCTACTCTCACACCTGGTCCTTTAGGAGGCTGATATATCTCTAGCTTACCCGTATCAGGTAAGAAGTTGTTCTCAGGGTCTTCAGCACATACACGCAGCTCTATAGAGTGACCATTCATGGTCAGCTCTTCTTGAGTGAATGGTAATTTTTCTCCTCTAGCTACATTTATTTGTTCTTTTACAAGGTCTACACCCGTTATCATTTCTGTAACACAGTGTTCTACCTGCAAGCGGGTATTCATTTCTAAGAAGTAGAAGTTCAGGTCTTCGTCCACCAAAAACTCTACCGTACCAGCTCCATAGTAATTACATGAGCGTGCAACATTTACTGCACTCTCGCCCATAGCTTTTCTTATATCAGGAGTAAGGCAGCTTGAAGGTGCTTCTTCTATCAATTTCTGGTGACGACGCTGCACCGAGCACTCACGCTCAAAAAGGTACACATAGTTACCGTGCTGGTCACCTAATAGCTGAATTTCAATATGCCTAGGAGAACCTACATACTTTTCTATAAATACAGCATCATCGTTAAATGAGCTTAATGCTTCGCTCTTAGCCATGTGCATTTGCTCCTCCAATTCTTCTTCAGAGTTCACTACACGCATACCTTTACCACCACCACCGGCAGATGCTTTTATTAGTATAGGATAGCCAATTTTTGCAGCTATGCCTTTTGCTTCTTCAGCATCTTTTAGCGGGTCTTCAGTACCGGGAACCATTGGCACATCAAACTTCTTTGCAGCTTGTTTCGCAGCTATCTTGCTACCCATCACTTCTATTGAGTGAGCAGAAGGACCAATAAAGGTCAACCCCGCATCTGAAACAGCTTTAGAAAAATCTGCATTCTCACTCAAGAAACCATAACCCGGATGTATAGCATCCGCACCGGTTTCTTTAGCAACTTTAATTATTACATCTGCTTTGAGATATGATTGAGCTGAAGGAGAAGGACCTATATGCACGGCCTCATCTGCATATCTTACAAAAGGCATATTCCTATCTGCATCAGAATATACTGCTACAGTTTTTATACCCATTTCTTTTGCTGTACGCATCACACGCAATGCGATCTCACCACGATTGGCAACAAGAATTTTTTGCATGGGCTCAAAGATAGTAGATTATGGACAATCTTCTACTATGAATGTATCGTTG
Organism: uncultured Flavipsychrobacter sp.; assembly: GCA_964585115.1. GTDB lineage: Bacteria > Bacteroidota > Bacteroidia > Chitinophagales > Chitinophagaceae > UBA5543. Next base: position 17,273 of record CAZPDA010000021.1, on the reverse strand, counting down.
TCCCCTTGCCATACTTCACAAAGAAGTTAAGATATAAGGCTCTGGAGAATCGCATCAACCACGGTTGTAATATCAAAATGATACCTATACTGGTAGCTAGATAATAATAGATGCTATTATCCTCCCACGAAAAGCCAAAGAATAACCAATACAGTACAAATATTACAACCAGTAAAGCAACAGATAAACCATAGCTTACATACCCTGTACCGTAGTAAAAGCCAACCTCTATTTCAAACTTCTGCCCACATTCAGGACAACGCTCAGGCATGTCTAAAAGCTTGCCAAGAGGAAATATGCTTTTATTAGTGAACATGTTACCTTTTCTACAATTAGGGCATTTCATTTTCAGCATACTAGGCAGCAATCCCGGGACTTTATCTGGCATATGTGGCAATTTTTTGCAAAGGTACGTCCTTTCTCTAAACTATTATGTAACATAAGTAACACAACGTCAAGCATCAGGAGCACTTGGGTCTCCTTCATGCTCGTGAAAGTAATTCCATACTTTACGGGCTTTAGACTGACCTACCACTCTTGTAAGTTCTCGCTCTGTTAGTGTCTTGATGTTCTTTACAGAACGAAACTCTTTCAGCAGACCTGTAGCCGTCTGCTTACCTATACCGGGTATAGCTTCCAGCTCGTTTACAAATGTTCCTTTGCTACGTACTTTTCTATGGAAAGTGATACCAAAACGGTGAACCTCGTCTCTTATATATCTTATCAACAAGTGGGAACGGCTATCATATGGCAGCTGCAATGGCTCACTATCACCGGGGAAGAATATGGACTCTTCTCTTTTAGCAAGGCCTACAATCGTCATCCTACCCGTTAGCCCTAAGCGTTCTATACTTTCTAATGCGGCACCTAGCTGACCTTTACCGCCATCTATGATTACCAGCTGTGGTAATGGTGCAGCTTCATCCATCAAGCGCCGATAACGCCGATACACAACCTCTGCCATTGAGGCAAAGTCATTGATACCTTTTACGGTCTTGATATGATAATGTCGGTAGTCTTTATTAGATGGCTTACCATTTCTAAAGCAAACCATAGCCGATACAGGATAAGAACCCTGAAAGTTAGAGTTATCAAAGCACTCTATATGAGTGGGCAGCTCCGTAAGCTGTAATGCATCTTGCAGCTCTTCCAACACTTCCATTTTATCATTGTCTTCCTGCTCTTTTAGCAACAATGACTTTTTCCTTTTCACCTCAGCTTTGTATATCTCTGCATTTTTAAGGCTTAGGTCTAATAGCTTCTTTTTGTCTCCAAGCTTAGGTACTGTTACTTTTACCTCTTCGTCCGATACATTGAGCGGGTATTGAGCTATGACCTGTTTTGAAGCACTGCTATACGTTTCCCTAAAAGTATCTAGTAGCAAAGACGCTATATCAGCATCTTCCTCTACATCTACTTTTTTATTGACCTTTATATTCTTGGAGTAAACGATACTTCCATTGGCTACCAATAGATAGTTAAGAAAAGCCTGGTCACCTTCAGACACTATAGATATCACATCTACATTACCCAACTTAGGATTTACCACGGTCGACTTACTTTGATACTTCTGTAGCGCATCTATTTTGGTCTTTACTACCTGAGCTTTCTCAAACTCCATATTGGTAGCATGTGCGTTCATCTCCTCCTTCAAGTAATTGATAACCTCACTTGTGTTGCCTCTCAATATATTTCTTACTTGCTTAAGGTTCTGTGCATAATCATATTCAGATTGCAACCCTTCGCAAGGACCGCTACAATTGCCTAAATGATACTCTAAGCAAACCTTATACTTTCCGCTTTGTATATTCTTGTCAGTTAAGTTGAGGTTACACGTTCTTAGGGGAATATTCTGTCTGATAATAGCTAATAGCTCCCTTACATGAGCAACACCTGTAAATGGACCTAGATATTCGGAACCATCTTTTATTACTCGCCTTGTAAGAAATACTCTTGGGTAAGGTTCTTTTTTGATGACAATAAAGGGATACGTTTTATCATCCTTAAGGTCGATATTGAACTTAGGCTGATAACGTTTTATCAATGAATTCTCTAGCAAGAATGCATCATGCTCCGTATTAGTAACAGTAAACTCAATGTACTGTATCAGACTTACCAGTCTTTGTGTCTTATAGTTATCTACTGTTTTATTAAAGTAGGAAGCCGTGCGCTTTCGTAAGTCTTTAGCTTTACCTACATATAGCAATTCTTTATTGATATCGTAATACCTGTAACACCCTGGCTGGTGCGGGATAGATGGAGCTACCTTACTATACTCTTCTTTGGTCATTTACACCTTTCTAACTCTTATATGAACTTATACTCAACTACCATCTTCTTGGTATCCCCTACTTTAGAGGTCTCGTATTCTTGTATACTTATTGTTTCTACCGGCTGGTAGAATAGTTTTCTAGTAACGGTATTCAGATTAGTGCTCTTTTCTGTCTCTATATAAATAGACTTCACTACCATGGTCACATTATCTACCATTATATGCAACTTCTTTGTGAAGAGCCCTTTATCCTTTGCCTCGTAATAAAAGTTTATTGTAGACGTAGAAGCATCTGCAAACCTTGAGAACCTGTACTTGCCCAGCATCTCGGGGCTGCTTATATCAGACTCAACGAATACCTTAAGTACATACCCAAGGTCCATATCCATAGCATTAGTATACACAGTGTCTACACTACCATTAACGTTTACCGTCTTTAGTATACCAAAAGGCTGACCATTATAGGTTTTCCATTGGTCTTTTGCAAAGTCTCTTATTGAAAAGTAGGTCTGTCCATTAGTATCTACTTTATCTGCTTTCTTTTTAGCTTCTTTTTTGATACAAGCCGAAAACAATAATGGAAGTACCAGTAGAATAGTTGCAAACTGCTTCATCTTAGCAAAAGTAACTTAGGTTGGAATAAAAATACAACTATTAGTTTAGTTGCGGGTCTAAAGGCATATAAGCAAGGTAAGAATACTTCTTTCCAAATGACTCAATGGCACGCTTCCACATATCTGCACCTCTCGAACCAAATACTATATCCTGCTCAAAGTCCGCTATCAACCATGAACCTTCTTCTATTTCATTTTCAAGCTGACCTGTAGACCATCCTGCATACCCTACAAATAGTCTAATATCTGTTTCTACAGCAGTATCTACACCTATCACATCTTTAAGCGCATCAAAAGAACCGCCCCAGTACATTCCTTCAGCCACTTCATTGCCGCCAAACACCTCGGGCAAACGATGCAACATATGTAAAGTATCTGTTTGTACAGGACCTCCCTGCCCCACACTTAATACCGATGAATAAAAGTCGGGGAGTAATTCACCTAACTCAAGAGCAGTGGAACTATTTAGAATAAAACCTAATGAACCATCTTCGCCATGCTCACACAGCATTATTACAGCACGAGAAAAGTTAGGGTCATTCAAAAAAGGTTCTGCAACCAATAATTGACCTGACTTTAGTTTACTCTTATCCGTTAGTTTATGAAAATCTAAAAAATCCATCGTTATTCTAAATTTAAGCAATCAAAACCCTAAACACAAATAATATTACACATTATATAATACAACAGCTATTCAATACGATTGTTCTATACCAGTATTTTTAGTTTGTCTTAAATAATGGCTGTACATTTGCAACTTGATTTTTTTAGCCTGCCGTTTATGGAGCTTACATACAACATCGTTCTATTTCTAATAACATTCGTAGGAGGTAGTTTACCACTGTGGATAAAGGGATTACATTCTGATAGAATGCCCTATCTATTAGCTTTTTCAGGCTCTTTTCTATTAAGTATCACCTTCCTCCACCTACTCCCCGAAACATTTGAAGAGCTAGACCATAAAGCAGGGCTGCTATTACTAGCTGGTTTCTTTGTACAGTTATTGATACAACGACTAACACACGGTGCTGAGCATGGTCATGCCCACCATTCTCATAAAGGAGACCATAAAGTACCTTTGAACTCTATACTTATAGGCTTAGCTATACATGCTTTCATGGAAGGATTGCCACTAGGCTTCAACTACAGGATGGAGGCTACAACACCATCACTGTTCTTAGCAGTAGCCGTACACAAACTGCCTGAAGCTATGCTTGTAGCTTCTATTGTAAATGAAATACATGGAAAGAAAAAAGCTTTAACTATTTTATTCTTCTTTTCACTAGTTACCCCTCTATCCGGTTTGATAGCAATGAAACTAGGTATGAGCTACTTGGCTATGACCAAGTTGGTGCTATGGTTAATACCTATTGTTGCAGGTGCATTCATACATATATCTACTACTATATTCTTTGAAAGCGGTACCAAGCAACACATGTTAACTTTGAGAAAAACAGGAGCTATAGTGCTAGGAGTATGCGTTGCGTTAGCTACCTTGTTGCTTGAATAAGCTTATCTTTATTATTATGCTTTACTGCTGGAAACTCATATCCATCATAGTATTCACCCTGCTACTAGCGGGTAACACAGGTAGTTTTGCCCAAAGCTCCAGCAAGTCACTACTTTGGAAGGTGTCTCGTGCTGACCTACAAAAGCCATCTTACCTATTCGGTACAATACATATTATTTGCAAGGAAGATTATATCTGGACAAAGGCTATGCAAAAAAGTCTTGACGTCAGTGATAAGGTCTGCTTTGAGATGGACCTGGACGACCCTAACCTTGTAATGACCATTGCTACAGGGATGATAGATAACAGTGGCAAACAGCTTAAAGACTACTTTACACCGGAACAGTATGCAAAACTAGAAGCCTATATTTCGGATAGCCTACAAATGAGTATGGCAATGGTACAACGCTTAAGACCCGTTGCCTTGTATAGCTTGTTTATAAAAGAAGGTAATATTTGTAATGAAGTTTTGTCTTATGAACAGGTAATAAGTGATAAGGCAAAGTCTACAAAAAAAGAAATAGTAGGTGTAGAAAGTGCAAAAGATCAACTTGCATTGCTAAACAACCTACCAACAGATAGTGTTGTAAGCGACTTGATAGATATGATAGATGGCAACAGTGACACACTATCTGCCAACCTATACAATGCAATGTATAGTGCATACAAAAATCAAGACCTTGACACACTTAGCCAACTAATCGTAAATAATAAACTATCCGGAGATCTTAACAATATTTTTCTTGACGATAGAAACCAAAAATGGATACCTGTTATAATGGATCTGATGGAACAAGGGTCTATATTCTTTGCTGTTGGTGCGGGTCATTTACCTGGAGAGTCAGGCATTATCAATTTACTGATACAAGAAGGCTATACTGTGACCCCCGTCAAGTAAACTAATAATTCTCTAATACAGCAGATATACTATCATTTGTAAGTGGTTTATTAAGGAACTGTTTAACCGAAGAGTAAGCCTTCACTCTTGCTATATCATTTTCGTTTATAGAGGAGGATAGCATATACAAAGAGTAACCTTTACGTTTATCTATAGGTAACGCCTCAAATGCTTCTACAAATTCAAAGCCATTCATTACAGGCATTTGAATGTCTACAAATACAATTGTGTTTGTTGCTTGGTCTGATAGATTACTGATGTAGTTCAACGCTTCACTTGCTTGCTGAAAAACATTACAAGCTTCTACACGTCCTGTATTGCGTATTATTTTTTCTGCAATAAAACAGTCCAGTTTGCTATCGTCTACAACAATAAAATTTAAATTACTACTCATCTCTTATTTACTGGGTATTGTTACTGTAAATGTAGTTCCTTCTCCTAATGTTGAAGCAACTTCTACTTTACCATTTAGTTTATTTAATGCATCTTTCACGTTGTAGAGTCCAAAGCCAGAACCTATCTCCTGGTTATCACCACGGTAGAACATCTTGAACACTTCGTCCAGATTTTTCTCAGGAATACCTATTCCATTATCGGTCACCTTAATAACTACCTTTCCTCCTGCTACTTCAATATCCATCCGAACAAACTTATTCTCGCTATCTAACTTCTGATATTTAAAAGCGTTAGATAATAAATTATTCAAGGCTATCTTAATAGAGATATCGTCGGAACGGAACTTATCGTCTTGCTTTAGGCTGGTCTCAAATGCAATATTCTTAAGCTTACTAGTCAGATCATAGATATCGGTCATATCTTTTATGATATCTGCGAAATCTACTTCCACTATCTTAAGTTCTCCCCTTCTAATGCTGTAGTGGTCATGTAGGTTTTGAATATAGTTATCCAACTTTAGCATGGCATTCTCCATCATTTCAATCATCTCCTTCACCTCAGACATCTCTTCGGTATTCTTAGCCAGATCTACTATTCCCAGCACACTCAATATAGGCCCCCTCATATCGTGAGTGGCACTATATGCAAACTTGTCAAGCTCCTCATATGCTTTCTGCAGCTCATCATTCTTAACTGCAAGCATAGATGTAGCTATGTAGAATTTATGCGCTTCATCAATAGCCGTTTGCACATCTACATCGGTCCATGGCTTCTTTATATATCTAAAAACATGTCCTCTATTGATAGCACTGATCACAGACTCTATATCTGCATAACCCGTTATTAGTATCCTTACAGGATTAGGATACACATTTCTGATATCCTCAAAGAATTCAACACCTGTTTTATCAGGCATCTTCTGGTCACTAAGTATCACACTAATATCATCGTGTTCACTTAAGTGCTTTAATGCTTCATCAGTATTATTGGCCAGGTATATGTTATAATCAAACCTAAAAGACGCTTTGAAGCTGATGAGGTTATTAGCCTCATCATCTATATATAGCACCTTTATCTTGTTCTTGTTTACAGCCACTTTTAGCTAATTTCTACATTTACGTGAACAATGGGCACATGAATAATGAATTCAGTACCTACACCCGGCTCTGATATAAGCTCGATATTTCCGTTGTGTTTATTAATAGTATTATAAGCTATGGACATACCTAAACCTGTACCTTCTCCTACTTCTTTTGTGGTAAAGAAAGGCTCGAATATCTTCTTCTGCGTAGCCTCATCCATGCCTATACCATTATCTTTAATGCTAATACTTACATTATTTTCATCATGAGATGTTGATAGCGTAAGTATACCTCCAGCTTCATCCTTATATCTATCTTTAATAGCATGTAGCGCATTTGATATCATATTAAGGAATACTTGGTTCAGCTTACCAGGGTAGCATTCTACCATAGGCAAGTTACTATAGTTCTTCTCAACTTTTACTTTATTATCCAACAAGTTGTTGACGATAATAAGTGTTGAATCTAACCCTTCGTTGATATTTGCTTTTTTAAGATCATCTTCATCCAGCCTTGAAAATACTCGTAAACCTTTTACAATTTCTGCTGTTCTGGTAGAACCCTCTGTTATACCTTTCAGCAAATAATCAATTTCTGTCTTAAGATAATCAAAATCGTACTCTTCTTTTAATTCTGCGATCTTTTCTTTTTTCTCATCAGCCGATTCTTCAGAAAGAGAAATATCTTCAATAGAATTCAGCATATCAATTATCATATCAACATCCCTCTTCAGGGGTTTGACATTTGATGTAACAAAGTTTATCGGGTTGTTAATCTCATGCGCTATACCAGCTGTTAACTGACCAAGAGATGCCATTTTCTCAGACTCAACAAGTTGAGCCTCAGCCTCTTTAAGGTCACTAAGTGTTTTACTTAGCTCGTCATTAGACTTTCTTAACTCAACGGTACGCTCATTGACCTTGGTCTCCAATATCACATTTTGCTCACTAGTAATACGGGCATTTTCTTCAAGAGCAGCCATAGCCTGTGCTTGCGAGTCTTCTTTCTCTTTCCTGAACATGTTTATCTTATCAGCAAGTGCGAATGATAGCAACACGATCTCAATTACAGAGCTTATTTGCAATGCAGCTGATGTAAATGCATTGAAAGGTATTATACCAACGTCTTTTAGTACAAAAACCACAGCCCCTATCAACAATATAGACCATGCCAACAAAAAGAACTTAGCTGGTCTATAATCCATTCTATATATCTTATAAGACACATATAGTGCATATAAGGAAGATAGAGCTGTTGCCAGTTGCATTAACTGAAAACCTGCCATCCTCATTCCCAATAAGTTCAGAATTGCGCTTATCAGAAATAGCCCAATACCTATTTGGATACCAATATGAAGTTTGGGTACATGTTCCTTTGTTCTCAAGAACTCTTTGATGAACTGGAGTGCTGCTATACTACTCACCACAGAAAATAATACCGGACCCTGTAATGCCATCCAAGAAGATGAAGGCCACATATACTTGAATGTGAAGTCTTGTAGTGTTATCTGAGTTAAGCCTATAGTTATAATGTAGAATACATATAGTAAATAGCTCTTATCCCTTACAGAGAAAAAGACGAAAATATTATATATTCCCATTACAAGGATGATACCACTATAAAAACCGAGTGTAAGCTCCTTGTTAGTAGCCTCTTTGAACACCTGCTCCTTTGTACCTGCCTTAAAGGGAAGTACTAAAGGTGTAGCACTTTTTACTTTTACTAGCACTAGCTGAGTAACCCCAGGTTGTATATCTAAGTCAAATATATAATCTAACTGCTGATACTCCCTCGCATCATATGGCTTATGTTTTGTTATAGTAGACTTAGAAACGCTGCCATTTGGTGATACTACATACACTTCCACAAAATCTATCAATGGCTGCTGTAGCGTAAGCTTTAGATCATTTACATCTGTACTATTGTGTACATATAGCTTTAACCAAAAAGTGGATTCAGATGCCCCAAGATTGGTTGTAGACTTCTCAATTGGGGAAAACCCTTTATGTTGAATTACATCACCAACCCTTAGGTTACCGGTTTTATCTTCAAGTTTTGCAAAGTGTGTACCTGAGATGGTAGTTACTTCACCATCATTACTATACTGAAATGTATCGGCTGACGGAGCAGCACCTACAGGTGTATATGCAGACAGAAAAATAGCAAACAGAAGCGTAAGTATACCATACTTTCTAAATATAGTGCCGCTATTATTTTCGTTCATTTTAATAGTAGTTGCTATATGGAATATGAGTTGTGTGCAATTATTTAGTAATAATAACAAAAATTACTGTATTTGCATTACCAGGTTATTGCTAATAGTTAATAAACAGACAGTATATACTTATGCAATGTAAAGAATGTCGTCAATAGCCTTTCTGTATGGTACTATATCAGGAGGATCAGCCTTAAACACTCGGAACAAGTAGATCTCTTCCCTATCACCATGCTGGTATATTGCCTTGAATTTATCATATAATTCTGCAATCTCTTTTTCTGAACCTTCAGGCAAATCACCGGCATCATATTTCAACCTAGCAAAGTATGCTATCGGTACATTCATTACATGAAAACCTAAACCTAGCTGTGTAGCCTTCAGCCATAAACGCTGAGACGCTCTTCCTCCTTCTATAAAGTCAACAGGGCTATTAGTAGGCATAGTAAGCAACCCAAATGCTGAGGCAGAAACGGCATTCTTTACGGAAGCATTTCTCAACAAATGTCCGCCGTCTATCTTCTTCACAAAATCTACTACATTTCTGTCTTTCACGAACTTAAGCCCTAATAATTCAGACTCTCTGAGCTCTAATGTACCAATGTACATTCCTGTTTTTCTTCTTATTGCTTCCTCATCACTCCACCTCATTTCCTGATAAGTAAAATCGTGATGGCTGGCAGGTGTTAGTATACGATACCTATCAGTAACACCTATTATCTTACCTGTTTCTCTTAGTAGGTCTATATCTTCTACATATTTTACATGAGCACCGTTCACAGTTTCAGCAGCCTCAGCAAGGCTATCAAGTATTTCCTTCGGTAATAACTCTCTTTCAGGCACTTTTCTATTCGTATGTCTGTCAAAGATTGCGGTAACCAAATCATCATGAATATGAGACTCTACCCCCTCCAACTCTGCTCCTTGCTCATAAAAGCTCATTGTGGCAATAAGGGTCTTATCACTTTCTACAGGAAAGTACTTGAGCGCTACCTCATAATTAGCTTCATGTGCTTTAAGCACAAGATTCTCAATAGCTGCACCTAAAGCGATATACGAAGCTGTGTCTTGAAAATCCATGTAGGAGTAACCGTAATGCTTATCAAAGTATAGCGACAATACACCTTCTTTATAAATCCACTTCCATGGTTGTGCATTACCTCCTGAAGGAGCTGTACCTGCAGCATCTACCATTGCCTCTATTTCAGCAGAATTAGGCATTGCCGTACCTTTACCTTTCTCAAGGTGATATTTATCAGTTAGTGCTACCAGTTGGCTATTTTCTAATGCCTTGTATGGATTTTCAGGAGCTGGTTCATCTTTTTTCTCATCGCCTACCAACTCATTCATATCTATAAAGTACCTACCCGACTCATGATACTGGTCTAGAGCTATACGTCTCCATATGTCAGCTACGGCACCGCCACCCATAATCACTGCTGATGCTAGCTGTGGCCATGTAGTAATCGTATTACCCACCTCCATAGCCGATGCTTTGAGACGTGCCGACATGGTATCTACCCCTACCATAGGAGCTAAATACGGAATCTTTTCTTCGTTGGTCTTTAGCTCTTTAAGCTTAGATATATCCAAATGGTCTATAAAACCATGTAGTATAGAGCGATTAGGCTCCAGGTCAAAACGTTCTACATCAATAGTACATCTATCGCTGGCTTCCATTAGCACAGGTATCTGTAACGCTCTGGCCTTGATACGGCACAACACTTTCATATCTACGCCATCACACTCGTCTATCAAGGCATCTAGTTTGCCACCAGCAAGATAGAAGTCATCCATATTATCTTCTGTAAGGCCGTCTTCAAATACTACGACTTTCAGATATGGGTCTATTTCAGCTATTTCTCTTGCTACGGCAATCACCTTCTTAATACCCAGATTATATAAAGGTGTTCTTATTCTATTATAGTTGGTTAGCTCCAACACATCAAAATCAGCCAGCCTTATCTCTCCAAAAGAACGCTCCATGGCCATAGATAGCGATACCGACTGACCAACAGACAACCCTATAACACCTATCTTTTTGTGCGATAGTATCTCTTGTTCTTCTTCTGTTATCTTATATTGGTTTCTTGATGTACGTACATTTACAAATTCTTCTTCATCAAGCAGGTGTATCAGCTTATTATTCCAAGGATAGTATACCCACACACCATATTCCTCCATATTTGCCCCCCCTACATGCTTTGGTATCAAGTCTTCGTAGTCTTCCCCCTTCAAGAGTCTAGAAGGGTTACTGATCTTCACAAGCTCTTTAAGTTGATCATAAAGCTCATCATATACCAATACACTAGTATTATCCAGTATATCCTGTAGTCTTTTTTTATCAGTACTATTACTTAACCTTAGTATTTCCGGTCTGTAGATCTTATTAAGTGCGGCTGTCTTACCTGTATATGCTCTGATATCCATTATATGGGTATTGTAAAGGTGTGTTATTTCAAATTATTCAGGATCTATAAAATTATCAAATATGCTAATACCTACGGCATCATAAGGTTACAAGTTGGGGATCTGTAACTCATAATTAACACTAAGTATACGATCTCTGGGTCCTGGCTCCAGTTTATGCTGTATTGGTTTATTTCTAAGATCAAATATTACATCACGTTCCTCAGGCTCTGCAGCGGGCAGGTTATGCAAATCATTAATACATACTGCTGTAGCAATCAAGTCTTCCTTAGGATAGTAGAAAGTACCGTTGTTTCCCAAAAATGTGGCCAACTCAAAACCTACCCTGGCACTATTTCTTACTGTAGCAGGAGCACATAACGCAAATAAGGTCTTTAGCTTCAATTGTTCTGTAATAGATACAGCTGCTCTACCCAAATACATACTACCAATACCATATCCTGCTACTGCTCTGGAGTTCCAAAGTCCACAAAACTCAGCTGTACCTTCTTTTGCATGCTCTGCAATTATTTCGTGTACAGAGGGATCCATATCTTTAACTGCGGTCTCTATCGGGAGGGGAATTTTACCGCCTGCTACCTGTATCCTTGCACCACCATATATCTTCTCACCATCCAGTGACTCTACAATAATTACATAAGTATTAGGATCATCAAACCACTCGACATTAGCCGAGGTGATCATTGTAATACCAAATATCTTAAGCACTCTTGTATGCCCCTCTACAAACCTTTTGCAGGCTTCTATGTTATCTGTGGCTCTAAAGGCTTTTATGACAAACTGAAAATCACTCATACCTCTATCGTTTTTGGGTATTTTGTATAAGTGAATAGGTAGCGATTATACTACTAAGTACGAGAAAACTTATAATTCCTGTTGTGTAACATTCAGGAATTAAAGCATATCGGGGTAATATAAATAACACTAACGCATATACTATTGTAATATATAAAATCGAACCCAGTATACCAATACCAAGTACTGAATTATGACTACTTAATAGCAGCGTTGACGCATAGGTTTTCATTGTTATCAGATTTAGCTACCTCTCTCTTAGCCTTATCCGCATAATCATGAAAATGAAATTATTCGACACAAATGTATAAAGTATTGTGCTGACAATTCAATTAAAAAATATATAATATATCTGCTTTATCAGACGGGAAAATCGAGATAATTTTATAACTTGTGGCAACATCAATGCATTCAATTAAGTAATAGACAGTATGCCTGAAGAAAAAATAAGCTTGCTCTATGTAGACGATGAGGAGAATAACCTCATGTCTTTTAAAGCGACATTTCGTATGAAATACGATGTGCATACTGCAATCAGTGGAGAAGAAGCTATTAAGATAATGGACTCTACCCCTATTGATATTATCATTACAGACCAACGTATGCCTCAAATGACGGGTGTACAGTTTCTGGAATCTATCATTGATAAATATCCTGAACCAATGCGTATACTACTAACCGGGTATGCAGACCTTAACGCAGTTATCGATGCTGTAAATAAGGGTAAGATATTTCACTACCATACTAAACCGTGGAATGAGGATGAACTGGATGCTACCATCAAACGTGCATATGATGTATACAAGCTTAGGAAAGACGAAAAAGAGCTTACAGAAAAGCTAGGTGTGACCAACTCTCAGCTTGAATTTTTGCTAAGACAGCAACTTTTATCTTAAACCTACTATAACATATACTATTTTTAAGCTCGGTTTTCCGGGCTTTTATATTAATACCATATGCTACTCAGTGTTATTGTCATTACGTTGAACGAGGAGAAGAACATCAAAAGGTGCTTGGACTCTATACGGAACATTGCCGACGACATAGTAGTGGTAGATAGCCTTTCTACTGACAATACGATACAAATAGCAGAATCTTGCGGAGCAAGAGTTGTATCACAATCATTTCTTGGCTATGTAGAGCAACGTAATTTCTCTACAGAACAGGCTAAACACGACTGGGTACTAACCCTTGATGCAGATGAGGTAGTAACGCCTGAATTAGAAAAAAGCATCCTTTCTATTAAAGAGCAAAATAACGGCAACGTCTACCAGCTAAAACGATTGACCAACTATTGTGGTAAATGGATAAAACACAGTGGGTGGTATCCTGATAAAAAGATACGTCTTTTTGACCGTACTAAAGGTACTTGGAAAGGAGGCTTAGTGCATGAATACTGGGAAGCACATGATAAAAATGAACGCATAGAGACTTTACAAGGAGACCTGCTTCACTATACGTTTGACACCATCACCCAACATATAAAACAAATACAAAAATACACAGACCTTAATGCCCGATCTGCGGCTGATAAAGGTAAAACCTGTAGTTTGTTCAAAATATGGTTTGGACCAAAGTGGTTCTTCTTTAGTCGATTTGTACTAAAGCTAGGGTTCCTTGACGGCTATTATGGCTATTTGGTCTGTCGATTCTCTGCCTATGCCAAGCTGATGAAATACAGCAAAACAAGACAATATGCAGAACTAAAGAAAAAAGGTATTGCTTACTGATGTAGCATTTTCTCGAACAGTGCAATATATTTTTCTGATAGATTGTCCATATCGTGCTCCTTTATTACATACTCATATGCACTGTCTACCATCTTTTCATTATCCACCTCATTAGATAGCACTTTATCAATACCATTTGCTAACTGGTCTGCAGCTTTCACTTCACATTCAATGGCTCTACCTTCAGTTACAAGGTCAGACAACCCCCCGGCATTTGTAGATACAACAGGTACTTTATAGATAAAAGCATCCAGAACACTACTACCGAGCCCCTCTTCTTCCGAGCTCATTACAAATACATCAAACACAGAATAAAAGTCTTCTACATGCTCTTTAAAGCCTACAAGTTTATAGACACTTTCCAAACCATATTCTTTTACTTTCTCTTTCACAGCATCTTCAAGGTCTCCCGTACCAAAGTGCAGCACTACAAAATTATCTCTTTTAGTACTCAACTCTTTTATAACCTCTACCATTGTTAGCGGGTCTTTGTGTTCTACCAAGGCTGCTACTGTGCCTATTACCTTTTTATTATCTGGATTGTATGCTTTTACCTCATCTAAAGCACGTTGTCTATTAAGTTCTTTTGCTGTTATCACAGATGGAATAAGCGTAGCATTTCTATGAGAGAAATTATTGACTATACGTTTTATAGCATTGCTAATGGCTACCAACTCGTCTGTCAATTTATACTTCAATAGTGTAAGAAAACCATGCGGTACAAAGTCTACCCTTCTTGTATATACTACTTTTCTTCTATGAAAAGGTTTCGTCAACAAGCAGTATGTAAGAATATGCGCGGTTTGAGCATGGATAATATCATACTTGCTGCCATGTGCAATAAGAAATTTAATAACATCACCTACCTTCTCAAAAGCATGTGTATCAAAGCCTTCCTCTTTTGCTCTACGCTCCAATGGGTACCCTTGCCTACATAGAAGATTTACTTCCACACCTTTCTTTCTGAAGCCAAGCATACAAAATAGTGTTTGACGTTCTCCTCCTCTCCAAGTCTTAGCAAAATTTAATTCCAGTACTTTCATAGTCAGACACTCAAAAATGGTAAAAATATTCCTATTCTAAAGGCTATTTTTGTCCATAACATTATTAATCACAAATTATTACACACATGAACCAGTCTTTAAAAACATTTGCTATAGCAGCAGGTGCTACTTTACTTGTTATCATAGGCTTTGCCTTTAAGCCTGCACCTCAAGCCACACAGTATGAGTATTTCCAATTCTCTACCATTGAGTCAGTAATACCTGGTGGGCTAGGACGGTCCAGAATACTAACAACAGATGCAAAAGGACAATTATTAGAAAAAGACCTGAAAAACTTTTATAGTATGGTAGGTCTAAACTTTAAGAACATTGCAAAGAATGACAATGCAATCGTAGACAGAATAAACGAATACAGCAACGAGGGTTGGGAGCTAACAAGCGTAGTTACCGGTTCTCACGCACAAACTTCTGATGGTAGCAGTTCAGGAGGTTTGTTTATTACAAGATATTTGTTCCGTAGAGCTAAATAAGTACATGACTAAGAGAAAACAACATAATGACCCGGAGTTGATAAGCGTAAATAAGTTTATCAGCTCTTCGGGTTTCTGCTCACGCAGAGAAGCAGATAAATACATTGAGGATGGAAGGGTTACTATCAATGACCTACCCGCTTTTCTAGGAGATAGAGTATCGTATAAAGATAAAGTAGCATTAGATGGTGAACCTATTAAGGTAAAGAAGAACCAGCAAGATATATTTCTTGCGTTCAATAAACCTGTAGGCATTACCTCAACCACAGATACTAAAGATAAAACCAACATCATCTCCTACATCAACTACCCTAAACGAATATTCCCAATAGGCAGATTAGATAAAGACTCTGACGGGTTGATATTCCTGACCAATAATGGAGATATCGTTAATAAGATACTACGTGCAGGCAATAAGCATGAGAAAGAATATGTAGTAACTGTAAATAAGCCGATTACTCCTGAATTCGTGCATAAAATGAGTAACGGAGTACAAATACTGAACAAGAAAACACGTCCATGCTTTGTAAGGCAAGAAGGTAAAAAGCGTTTCAGGATAATACTTACAGAAGGGATGAACAGGCAAATACGCCGCATGTGTGAGCAGCTGGACTATAGTGTGAATACACTTACCAGAGTAAGAATAATGAACATAAGGCTGGATAAGATACCTGTAGGTAAATGGCGTATGCTAACACCACAAGAAATAACGGAGCTTAATGAAATGGTAGCCTCATCCTCTAAAACACAAGAGGCATCTACAAGAAGACCAAAGGCTAAAAAAAGCGCAACTAATACAGAAAAACCATCAAGCACTAATAAGAAATCTACTAAACCAACATCTAAAAAGAAAACAGTGCCAAAGAAAAAGGCAGAACCCAAAATTGCGGCAAAAAAGAAAAGCTATAAAGACTGGAGGAGAAAGAGGTAATTATCTTCTCAGTTGACTGTAACCTAAAGCTTTTAGCATACCTTTTTTCTTTTTGTTAATTAGCGCACCAACTATCAAAGTAATCGTTATTGGATGTCCTGAGAAGGTGATGATATCATCACTCCTATAATTCACCACATTATATTTTGCTTGAATGCCTATATAAAAGGAAGGATTAACGTAATACCTATAACCAGCACCTAAATTAAAATTATACGTGACTATAGACTCTTTTCCCACACCCTTAATTATATTACTATCCAGCACATTAAAACCATCTAAGCCAAATCCACATAATGCTTTGTACTCATTTTTGCCCTTACTATATACATCAAACCCTATATCATAACCCACATATTGACCAAAGAAACTATTAGTACTTTCTACTGACCTATCAGAGCTAACACGAGTAGCAGAATAGCTATTAGGACTATTCAAGAACTTGAATATCGCTGTTGCATCAAAACTAAATCTCTTATACTTAAGACCTATTTGCACACCTACCTCAGGGTGTACGCCAACCTTAGCTAAACCTCCAGTAGGTATCCATGTGCCAAACATAGCAGCGAAGCTAGGCTCGGGCATGTTTAATACCTTCTTTAATACCCTGTTATATTCTCTACCTAAAAAAGTTTCGCTATAGTTAGTATCTCTTAAGATTGGGAATGGATCATCTGACACATCAGTGTATAGTTTAGCAACTAAATATAGATTGCTGTCAATATTGGGAACTTGTCGAAGGGAGTCAAAGAAATCAAAACTATAATCATCAAACAGTTTAGTTTCAGGAATAAAGCCTAAATATTGCTTACAATACTTAATAATTGAATACACATCACCCTCTATTAAACCATTCTTATACTTAT
>CAZPDA010000020.1:0-24584 GCA_964585115.1 uncultured Flavipsychrobacter sp. | reverse complement strand
ATAAAAAGCCGTATTTTAGTGAATTAACTTTATGACTACTATGCGCAACACACTGATCGTAGCAATTGTGGCACTAGCCTCACTAGCTACAGGCTGTAAGAAGAAAGGAAACGACAATAGCGAGGTAACCTTTGTAAACAGAGCTACAGAGAAGATAACCCTAGACATTTATCGCACTTATAGCGACTATGCTAATAACAACAACGTTTTTCTGCGCAAGGTGATGGAGCCTAGCGAAGTGGCTTTTTTACCCGGTAACACCTTTAGCGATGGAGCACAATACTATATAGATTGGTATTCTGAGGACTATTACCGTACTAACTGGTTTAACGAGAAATATGAAGATAAGGATGTGATCAGCTTCAGCCCGAGACCTGGTGATAATACTTTTTATACCGATAACTACTATCGTGGTCATGCACGCCGTTGCTTCCTAAGCAGCTCCGGTACTGCCAGTAAGTGGAAGGCAGTGAATGCTTATCTATACAGCCAGTCTACAGGCTATGTGTCTCAGTGGGCTACTATGACATCAGCAGAACAGTTTAGAGAAATAACAGTAAACAAAGCCTTTGAAGCAGTGTACGACTACAGAGATGCTAACGGCACATTGCAACAGGCTAACTATGAGTTTATCGTACATCCATCTACCGATCCATATATAGAACTGATGGATGCTAACGGTATATCTGCGGGTAACCTTACAGGTGGTCGTCTGCCTACATCTACACAGCCTGATTATAAAAGTTCATCGCTGGATACAGTGTTGGCTCTGCTACCGGGCAACGACTACACCTACATGATGGTGAAGCAATAAATAAGAATAGAAACTTACTATACATAGGCTATATGCAATGCGCATGTAGCCTTTATTCTTTTTCATATATAAAGAAATCGCCCTGATAGGTGCGAACAGAAATACTGTCCTTTCCAAACGCCTTTATCTCTTGTAGTTTATTACTGTAAAAAGCAGGCGTAACAGGGAAAGCGTAAGTGCTATCAACATTTTGCTCTGCATATACTTGCAAAAAATAAAAACCGGAGTCAACTTGCAGCTTACCGTCACCTGTTTTGGTTTCGTATATAGCTTGCAGGTTTTTATACAATACAAGCCTATGGTGCTTCTGTTCATCAGTTAGCGCATTCCAGTTTGGAGACCAAATCGCCTTCCAGCTCTGCACGGTCTTATTGCCCGATATCAGCACCTCTCTACCCCCTCTAACATCGGGATTGAAATGATGGCTAAAAGTAAAATTCTGATCAGGCGGAAAGTATACGTGCTGGCTTGCTCTCAAATAGTTGTTGGTCGATGTTGTCTTTAGCGGCACTATTGCTATAGTATGTTGCCCCCAGTTGTTGCTGGTATAGTCGTCAGTATACACATCTACATAGTGTAATGTATCATGATTGCGATACGTGACGCTGTGCTTCTCTCCCGGCTTTAGTCTGATGGACAGATCTGCATTCACCGAGTTGATATAATCTTCTTGTGTTAGGTATACATCTACATTATAAGTACGATCCAGATCGTTTTTGAAGGTTACATTCACATAGGTCTCCACAGTTGTAGTTATTCCCCAGTCATCTTCATCACCACCTTTATCACAAGCAGCCAGAAATAGTAATGATAATATTAGTGTAAGGTTTCTCATATTAGGCTTATTAGTTAGGCATTGACCTATTAAAGATACGTAAAACCGCTTTAGGCCACATCAACAAAGGGTATGTGAAGATGCAGCCATAAGCGAAGGTGTAAACGGATATGGGTAACCGTTCACATTATTTGATACCAAATACATGCCAAAGCTTTGTGCCAACTCTTAAAGGTTTGTGAACATACCGATAATGCACCCTATCTTGCAGGGCAAATAAATACGTCTATGCTTCACCGTACCAGTCTGTTTGTAATTGCTGTATTACTATTTGCCGCCTGCAATATTGGTAGGCAACAGCCAAACCCCAATACTCTACTCAACACCGATAAGCTACCCACATCAGAGATAACTATCGACATCAGCCAAGAGAATACGCTACGTACCACCAAGGGTGCCATCATACACATACCCGCAGGTGCTATAGATAGCGATACCGATAGGGTGACCATAATGATACAAGAGGCATATACCATGCAAGAGATGATACAAGGTGGGCTTACCACTAAGACCAATGGTATACCACTAAGCAGCGGCGGCATGATATACATAGACACCAAAGAGCAATCGAGCGTGCGCAGACCTATTAAGGTATACCTGCCTACTACAAGTCAGCAGAAAGGTATGCAGCTATACAAGGGCTTTAAAGACATATCAGGAGAGATAAACTGGAACGATCCTATGCCAATAAACGATACACCTTACCAAACTATAGTAGATGGCAAACGCTTGTTCAAAGAACAATGTGCATCTTGCCACCACCCTACCGAACCATTGACAGGACCGGCACTGGGCATAGTAGCTGTAAACCGCAACAGACAATGGTTGGACCATTTTATACACAACCCTGCGGCCATGTTAGCCAATGGCGACTTATATGCCAATTATGTTTTTAATAAATGGAGTAAAGTAGCTATGACCGCCTTCCCCAACCTCTCAGAAAAAGAAGTAGACGCTATACTGGAGTATCTGAAAGGAGAGGCTTATGCAGCAGGCATCAATACACTGACCGACGAGTATTACTGCTTTGAGCAATGCCAAGAATACTTAAAGACCAAATACAGCCTGAACAAAAAACGCAACGAACTGATAGCAGACAACAATAAAAATACACTCACCGTTGCACCGCCTACTAATGGCACTACAACTACGACACCTACCGTACAGTTGCAGAACAACATGGTGCTACCTGCATCTAACAATGCTACGTATTACCAATTCACCATAGAGGCTATGGGCTGGTACAATATAGACATTGTGACCAAAGACCTACCGGGCTTTGAGGAGAGCGAACTGACCGTGCGTATAACGGGCAGCTACCAACAGCAGATACATGTATACCTGATGATACCGGATAGAAAGATATTTGTACCGGGTGGGCTGATGCGCAATAGCAAAGACCAATATGCCTTCTTCACCAACGATGGTAAAATAAAGCTACCACAAGGCGCACAAGCATACATCATGGCTATGGCAGAGCAAGATGGCAAGGTACTATATGGGCAAACCTCTGCTACACTCACCACCAAGCAACACCTAGAGGTAGCTATGAAAGAGATAAGCAAAGACGACTTCAATAAGAAAATGGCAGCGCTGGGTACAGACGGGCTGAGCATAAACGTGAAAGACAGTAAGAACGCCGATAGCATACGCGCTACCGACCATGCACTAAACGATCTGCAAGCACCTGAAGGCTGCGACTGCAAACTATTGGAAAACATATACTTAGGACAAGAAGACCATGAAATTGAAACCGTTCCTTCTGCGGCATCATCGATATGGTAAAATAATCAGTAGTTAATATTTTATAGAGATTTTAATGCCAATGCTTCACGAACAGAAGTGTTTGGACGTAAATTTGTTGTCGGTTAATACTATACCATTTTCTAAGTTGACAAAAATATAAACAGCCTCTTTTCAGGGGCTGTTTGTATTTTGGGGGAGGGAGGTGCTAAATGGCGCAATCGCTACAGTTATTTACATAGTCTAGCAACAGCCTTTTTATATTGTCATTCACATAACTTGCTGATCCATCAAATGGTGACGCTACAGAAAACACAACAATCATATTATTGAACCTCACTATAGCTTCTCGTTTGAGATCAGCATAAGTGTTATCATGAATATCTTTCAGATGCTTTTCCAACCTTAATAACGACTGCTTATTATTAGTATAATAATACTTCAATTTACAATGCATATTCAATTTGTTATAAGTGCTAGTAGCGCTGTATGCTCTATAAAGAAATCTTGCTGAAGAGTCTATATTTGATAACTTTGTATCACACGTAGCAGTCACTTCTTAGCTATCAATACCTATGTCATAAGATATCAATTTACGGTTAAGGCAATCTATTATACTATCTACATTACGATGAGTATTTGCGTTTCCCTTATGTTCAAGCTCCTTACACCCTAAAAGCATCAACAAACAAATAAAGAATCCAATTACACGCATGGCGATATCTTTTACTAAAAGTATGTGTTTTTTAACCCAATAACCATTCGTCATTTTAGTTTACCCCGACACTTCGGGGAATACCATCATCCTACACTACACACCTTCAGGAGATTTCTCGTATACACTCGAAACAATGAGGTACTATTTTACTTTTCACGATACTAATAATTGATTCAACCAGCTTAACAATTTTCGTCATTGCGAGCGTAGCGTGGCAATCTCACGTAATGCGGGTCTTGAGATTGCTTCGTCATTCCACTCCTCGCAATGACGGGAGAACAATACCCTTACCATCACTCCTACTCCCTAGTGTAATACAATCCCATCATTTATCTTTACCCCATGCGGTTGCTGCTTACAATATTGCTATTAGGAGGTCTTACTGTTTATGGACAGAATGGCTTTTCTGATTCTGTAGAGTGGTATATTCAAAACCAAAATATCAATATCACAAAACGACCTTTAGGTGAAAGTTATTTTCAGACAAGAGACTCTGCTAATTCTGACATTGTTATTGTTGAAGGGTTTGACCATACTTACTATAGAGAAGATCAGACGAAAAAACTTATAAAGTACATATACACCTACCAAGAACATTATCGGCAAAACGGTTCTGAGTTATTAAACAAACAATCAACTTATACCATCTACTTCTTGCCCAACGCTCTATTGATAGCATACTACTATATTAAGCACAGTAGCCCCACTGATACGCTTACCACTATCGAAGGGAGGTTGATATATGATTCTAAAAGAGCTAAAAGCTATCTACCATTTGTATCAGAGGAGTTACTCCATCTTATCATAAGCTATGCTCAGCAAGCACAAGAAAATTTCAAGTCGTTAGCGTCTACTGAATTAAAGGATTAACCCCTCGTCATTGCGAGCGTAGCGTGGCAATCTCACGTAATGCGGGTCTTGAGATTGCTTCGTCATTCCACTCCTCGCAATGACTCGAGAACAATACCCTTACCATCACTCCCACGCCCTACTTTCCCATTCGGTGAAGCGCATGGTGGGGGCATCAAAGCGGAGTTTTATATTCATGGTGCTACCGTTGCGCCACTTGGGTATAAAGAGGTCTGCCTGGTCTTCTGTGCTATTGCCTTGCTCGTCCTCGTGCTTGTTCACCCGCCAGTCTCTATGCAGCAGCATGATGATATCTGCATCTTGCTCTATGGCACCACTCTCGCGCAGGTCTGCCATGGTGGGGTGCTTATTCTGTCGGTGCTCGCTTTCGCGGTTCAGTTGGGAGAGGGCTATTACAGGTATCTGCATATTCATCGCCAGCATCTTTAGTCCGCGGCTTATCTGTGCAATGCTCTGCTCACGGCTGCGTGATCCCTGTGGCTCGTCTATCAGTTGCAGATAGTCTACTATCAGCATATCCATGCCGTGCTGCCTGTGTAGCGCCTCGGCACGCGCACGAATGTCGTGTATCGTCATGCTATCCGCATCGCTAAAGTATAGGGGCAAACCCGCAAGCCTACCCATGCTATCATATATATGTTTGCGCATCAGGTCGTCATCTATCAAGCTTTGGTCCATCTCTCTAAAAGGCACATCACCCTCCGTACTCACCATTCGCCCAAAGATGTCTTGCGCGGGCATTTCAAGTGATATTATGCCCACACGCTTACCCTTCTTTGCCGCCTGCACGGCTATGTTGCCCATCAGTGCACTCTTACCTACCGACGGTCTTGCACCTATCACCACTAGCTGACCCGCACGCAATCCGCCATTCTCTCTATCCACACTATCAAAGGTGGTAGACACACCCACCACACCCTCATTAGCACCCATCTCATCCATATGGTTGCTAAAGCGCAGGGCAGCCGTAGAGGCATCCATCCAGTCGTTCACCATACGCACCTGTAAGGCACTGCGCAGTTGCTCCTGTATCTGCTCAGCAGCATCCAGCACATCGGCACTATCATCGTACTGACTATTCTTAAAAGATATCATCAACCGCTTGGCAGCCAGCTCGCGCAGTAGCAAACACCAATGCTGCATATGCGCAGCTGAGGCTACAAACTTGCTGAGCGACGTGAGGAATGCCGCCGTATTCATACCGCTCATTTCTACCTTGCCCTCGCTATACAATCGCCTGCTGATGGTAAGCAGGTCTACGGGTTCGCCATGCTCAAAGAGGTACTCCATAGTGCGGTACACCTCTTTGTGTTCCTCCAAATAAAAACACGCTTCAGACAGCATACTGTACACCCCACCAAAGGCATGGGCATGCAGGCTACACACTCCCAGTACGGAGCGTTCCAACTCGGGGTCGTAGTCTATGTGTTTGCGATATATGAATATAGGTGCTTGGTTCATTTTGTTTTCGTTGTTTTTTTGCGATGATAGTTTAGGGTCAATATCTATACGTTTTGACGTAAGCAGTTTTAGCTTTTCACTTTTGAGCTTTGACTTAAGAACTCGCTTTCGCCTTCTTCATCCATCGCAGTTTTTGTTGTCGTCGTTCCTCTTCCAGCATATCGGGCGTCTTCATAAACTTAGCTACGGGCACAACGGTGGCTTTACTCTTCTGCTCAGGTATGGGGTTATAGTCCTCGGGCTTTTCTTTGTTCAGGTCTCGATACTTGAGCCATGCCGCAAAGTGTGTACGGTAATCCTTCTCCGTCTTAGCCTCATCTCCTATAAAGGCGAGGTGTCGGTTGAAGGCATCCAGCCAACTGGTGAGTTGCTCTTGGGTGAGCTGCCCGCTACTCACATAGGGATAAACAAAACGCCGCTCGTCAGCCAGAGCTTGCTGCTTTAATCGCTCTGTGCATGGTTGATGTGGGTGGGAAGGTTCGTTACCATCAAGACTAATGATAACTGCCCTAGCTGACGATGCCGACTGTTCTGCTGTGGCTTGTTTGCTTTGCCCTGTTGTATGTTCTTCTTTACTCTGTTCTACTCTACTTTTCTTTTCTATGTTCTGTTTTACTTTTCTTTTCTTAGTCGCTTTCTGCTGCGGCACAGTTTCGCTTGTGCCGTCTTGCTGCTGCGCTTGTGCCGCACGCTTAGCGTTAGTAGCTGCTGCTCCCTTCTTTCCGCGCTCACTCATGATGCGTCTCTTCTCTTCCAACGGTTTCATACGGGCATTAAGGCTTGGTGCCCATATATGTTTGCCATCGGTCTCCAGCAGTTCATACTCATTGATGCAATCTTCTACAAAGGTCTTGGCATCGTCCAGGCTGCACATCATATCTTGCGCCAGCACGTTGTAGGCAAACTTCTTGTCTACCGCATATTTATAATCATCCTCTGCACGTAGTCGCTCCAATAATATCCACCAACGTCCGTAGCCTTCCATACCATATTGCTGCATCATGGCAACTATCTTGGCATCGCTTCGCGCATTGCAGTCGTGAGAGAACCAGTAACTTTCTTTTATACTCATGTGTGATAGGTGTTGTGTTTTTTAGTCTTCTGTTAAAGTTTTGTCATAGCTGTGTATGATATTCAGTATATCGCCCTCATATACCCCATTGTCTGTTTCTTGGTATTGTTTTTGTTTCTATTTGAGTAGATGAGTATTCTTGTTTTCATAATGATAGTAGCAGTGTTAATGGTGATGTCGGCTCCGTTCGTCATCAGCTTTACTGCCATCTGCTATAGTATCTCTCCATACAGCCGCATCAGTCCCGATGCTCAGTTGTCTGCCTTGGAGACGAAAACACTTTATGCACTCGCCGCATATCCGTTCATCTCCATTGCTGTGTTCTTTGTACTGAGTGTACTGGTGCCACAGGGCGGTATGGAAGAGTACATCAATGTATACTGCATCACTCATGCACTACTGTGTGTGCTGGGGGCTGCCAGTGCGTGGTTCTTACGCAGGCGCAACAAAAAGAATACTGCCTACTTCATTGTAGATACTACTATTGCTTGCATCTACTTTGCTATACTACTCATGCAGATATTCCGCGATGCACCCAGCGTACTCCACTAGTCAGTTCATGCTGCTGCCACTGCATTTCTCAATGCTTGCTTACGCTCGGTAAACAAATGCTTCATCTCCGGGTGTATATCTATACGTTCCTTATTCTCGTTGTAGAGCTTTAGCAAAGCCTCTTCGCTCAGGCAATTGCTCACTGCTTTCTTCAGTCCGTCTTCACTTAAAAACATAGACTCGGGTATACCTTCCTCCTTCGGCGCATACACTTCGTAGGGCAACGATTCACCGTAAGGGATACTCTCTGCTTCTGTCTCGTCTAGCATACCCAAGCCCAGCAGGTCTAGCGTAGCGCGGCGTTTCGCTTTGGTCTCTGCCTTCATCATGGCATTGCACAAGTACTCACCACGCAGGTTCTGTATGGGCACCACGCCTATACTCTCCGTGCATCTACCATCGGGTGTTGCGGCATTCACCGTCACCATATAGCAGCCACTTATCAGCTCGCGCGCCAATATCTTATGGCTCACCTTATGTAGTTTGTTGAGTTGTTGTGCACCACTGCGCCCGCAATACAATATCTCTCTGCCGCGTACACTTATTATTTTGAAGGGTTGTAGCATGGGGTCTAATCCCAATTGCTTACACACCTGTTTGTAGTAGTCTGTTCTTTGTTCGGTGGTCAATCCGCGCAGGTCTCCATTTGCCACCAGCGACGATAGTATGTCCATAGTGTTGTTTGTGTTTTTTACGCCCTGCATACCATAGTAGATACGCAGGGCTGTTTTGTTTTCTTATGATGTTTCTTTCGGTCTTATTCCTGTTCTGTGTTTAGTCGTCGAGTAGTGTCGCCACCAGTTCCTGTTTCGTGCGCAGGCTACCTGCAAAAGCACCGAGGTGAAATGCAGCATATGCCAGCTCGTTCGCATTGGCCAATTGAGTGGAGAGTGCGGCTATAGCATCAGGATATGTACCCGTTTCGTCGTAATACCGTTCTATCCAGTCGTTAATTTCGTCTTCTCTTTTTGTGGTGATGCCCAGTGCCCCTGCAAAACGTTCATCTGCATCGGGCAGGGCTACCACACTTACATTGTTCTTCATAGTGACAGGTACACCCTTTGCAAGTATGCATAGGGTATGTGTTTCTTCTTAAGGTTAATTGTTTTGTTTGTTTTCGGTAGTGATAGGCATAGTCAATATCCTTAAGCAACCAGCGACTGTGCCGTAAGCACATCCAAAGGCTGATGAACATCTATAGGGGCTGGTTGTATCAATTGTATACGGTAGAAGGCATCACCTTTCATCAAGCGCACATCGAAGCCATAGCGGCGTAGTTGTGCTACTTTGCCTACGGCACGATACCGTGTGGTAAACAACTCCGGTGCACCGTTCTTATCCATCAGGTATACCACATCATCTTCCCATATCGAGAACCAAGGCTCGTTGTTAAGTGCTGCTACTTTTCGGTCTATCTCGCGATATAGCGCGCGCTTTATCTCGTAGGGTTGCGTACTGTTGTCTACAAAACGACGTAGCCATTGTAGCGGGTCTGCATCGCGGTAGCTGTTTATCCAACGTAGTACCTGCTCATAAAACATTTGATTCTTGTTCATATCTAATAAGATTTAGTTTTTAAATGAATTAAAAAGGTGTTTGTGTTATACCAGCCCCTCTTTTATGATGTATTGCCTCAAGTGCTTCAGCTTGGCAGCATAGTCTTCGTTATCCCAATACTCCTCTACTGCCATTGCACTGTAGTCTTGTAAGTAGTCTCCTGTCCAGTCTGTCATCTCGGTATAGGTCTCCAGTTTTCCCGTGTCGTTCAGCCACTGTTCAAAACACTGTCTGCACATGTACAAGGTTTCAGCACTTATGTCGGCAGTGCTATACCAGTCTACAGAAATATGAATAATACCTATTCGAAAATCTTCGATTTGTAAGTTTTTTGTTACCTTTGTACTGTGTTTTTTATTTTTTGTTTTGAAACGCCCGCTTGTGTCTACAGTGGGCATTTTTTTTGCCCCTACCAAAACACGCGAACGCCGCTCCTGTAGCCGATCTCCGATTTTAGTCCTCATTTTGAGCTTATTTCCTTTCATTAGTGATACTGATTAACGTTTTCTTCATACATCGCACCCCGCTTGATATTCTATTGTTGAAAAACGAAGCTTGATATTTGTTTCTAACACCTATTTGTTATACATTTGTGCAACAGGGTTTATCTATTGATTGATTGCTTGTACAAATGTACAGATATTGAACAAACGTACAAATTAAAATTTAAATATTTTTAACCCTAATACATAAGGAACACTATGGCAATACATGAAGGAGAAGCATTGCAAAATGCAGCCAGAATGAGCAAAATAGGTGTACACGGACTGGCGGATGCCCTTGGCGTGCCGCGCAGCACCCTATACTACAACTTTAAGAAGGCAAAGCTCGACGAGACCATCAAGATACGTGCTGCCAAAGTGCTGGGCGTCACCAGCGATCAACTGTTCGGCGGAGCATACAACAACCCCGCAGAGCATTTCACTACCACCTTTACCACAGGCGACGAGCTGCGTATGCAGAAAGCACTGGGCACCAACCGTCAAGATGGGCTGAATGTAGTGCCGATAAGCGCACAGGCAGGCTATAGCAAGCACTACCTGGACCCTAAGTTCGTAGACGAGCTACAGGTGATGAATGTGCCCAATATGCCTTATCATGGCGACAGGTATCGCGTGTTTGAGGTGAGTGGCGATAGTATGTTGCCTACACTAAAGGAAGGCTTCCACGTAGTGGCAGAGGCTGTAGAGCGTGAGTATTGGAACAGTACGGCAAATTTCTACATCTATGTAGTAGTGACGGAAGACCGTATTATGGTGAAGCGTCTATATCGTAAAGAGGACGGTGAGACCTTTGTCTGCATCAGCGACAATGAGGAATTCTACCCACAATTCACCCTACACCGTAGCGAGATAAAAGAGCTATGGAAGGTGAAACGCAAGATAGACTGGGAGATGCCGCCACCAAAACGCTTTGAGATAACCGCATAACAAACGTACAGGTTAGTAAATACAAATAAGCCCTGCCCATTGTGGTAGGGTTTATTATTTTAGGGATATGAAAAAGACCATACTTATACTATCCGCAACTACAGCTATAGCCTCTTGCAGCAGCAGTGCTACCTACCAATGCAAATGCACCAACCAAGACGGTAAAGAAGTAGCCACGTACGAACTGAAACAAAGTGGCAAGGAGAGTGCTGCATTTGAATGTAGGCAAAAGAACATCAGCTTTGCGAATAGCGATGCGCATAAAGGCGTGGCTTGCAGTATTGAGTAATACATTGTATCTTAATAACATACAAAAACCCAACACACAACTACATTAAAATATGAAGAAAAAAACTTCTGCGATAGATATTTGTCCTAACTTGCGCGCAAATTATACTCCCCCCTACCTAGTATTACAACAATTAAACATGTAAAACTGTTTAATACTATTCCACAAGACGAATAAGAACATTAACCATTTATTGCATATATGATCCTAGTGCTAGATCAGGCATCTGCCGTGTGCCCTGATATTGAGACTAAGTTTACATCTTTAGAGGTAGAGGAGAAGATAGTAAAACAAACAAATATTGAAGTAGACATACGTGATAACGATGCGATATCGCTGGTACTGATAACTACAATACAGATAGACGTAGATTGCTACAATCTACTGTATAAGGTAAAGAAAACTTACCCCACCGTGCCACGTATTGTAATATGTGAGCAGGAACCTAACCTTAGCCAGATAAACAACCTTATTAATGCAAACGACATATGTTTATCTGCCAATAGCATAACACCTGCTATACTGGCACTGGCTCTTAAACAAGCCGGATATGTGCGCGAAGAAGCTATACAGCTAGACTACACTACGCTTTTCAACAGCAACCCCTTACCCATGTTCATTATAGACAGGGCTACAAAAACTTTTATACATGTAAATAAAGCTGCAGTAGAACGGTACGGATATAGCTTGGAGGAGTTTAAACGAATATCGTTAGAAGACATTCGGCCAAAAGAAGACATCCCTTTACTGAATAAGATATTCAAGCAAGACTATAAAGAAGGGTTTTATAATCATGGGCTTTTGCAACATAAAGCAAAGAGTGGAGAGGTATTTTATGTAGACATATACACTCACTCTACCACGCTACAGAAAAAGAGAGTGCAGATAGCCATAGCTATAGATGTAGACAAACAAACTAAGGCAAGTATTGAGAAAGATAAACTATCTCAAGAGCTAGAGAAACAACAACAACGCACCAACTACATATTAAACTCGGTAAACGAAGCGATATGGACTAGAGATGGCGATACTCTAGAGCTACTAGAAATAAACAAAGCCTGCGAAAATATATATGGATATACCGTTGCAGAAGTAATGAATGACCCAACCTTGCTGAACGGGCTACTACACCCTGATGATACTGAACGTATAATGCAAAATCTGGAACAGATAAGGGAAACCGGAAATGGTGACCTGCAATATCGGATAATAGACAAACACGGCAAGATAAAGAACCTCGTATCACGATCAGTATACTATAAAGACCCCAATAGCGACAGAAACATATTAAGTGGTATAACCATAGACATTACTGAACTCAAGAAAACACAAAGAAAGCTCAATGAAAAAGCACAAGAGCTAAACATGATACTTAATAGTATCACGGATGGTTTTTTTAGAGTTGATAATGACTGGAGATTCACTTATATCAATAAAACATTTGAAGATATCTGCAATACTCAAAAAGACTCACTTATCGGCAAAAGCTATTGGGATCAATTTCCTAATGCTCTGGATGGCATCTTTTATAGAGAATACATCCTTGCACTACGCACACAGCAGCCACGCCACTTTGAAGAGTTTGCCACTTCTATCAACAAATGGGTATTGGTAAATGTATACCCTAGCTCTAATGGACTGAGCGTTTTCTTTACAGACATCACCGAAGAGCATGAACTACAAGAAAAGATAAAACGTAGCGAACTGAACTTGCGCACCATTATAAATAATACAGATGATATTATTTGGGCTGTAGACAAAAACATGAATATTATTTATGCCAACGGGGAGTTCAACAATAGGATAGCAAAGATCATAAAACGTATACCACAAGTAGGAGAAAATGCACTGTTCGACTTCATGCCGAAGGAAATAGAGCAGCGATATAGAGACCATTACAGCCAAGCTCTAACAGGCAAACAAGTTTATCATGTAGAGGAACACACTTTGGAAGACAAAACTTCTTATTTAGAAACGAACTACTATCCGATAATAGAGAATGGAATAGTAACAGGTGTGAGCTGCTATATGAGAGATGTGACCGAGCGACGCAACTATATTAATAAAATAGAAGATGTAAACAAACGCCTGCAGGATATAGCGTGGTTACAGTCGCACAAAGTACGCAGCCACACGGCTACAATACTAGGCATGGTACAACTATACGATCAAGACAACCCTGACGCTCCTGACAACTGCGATATAATAGAAGGCATTAAAAAAGCTGCAACTGAGCTGGATAATGTAATAAAACAGATAAACATGCACGCTACTGTATAGCGGCAACTATATACATTTAACGTACTTTAGCATTTCTTTATAAAAGCATGTTTCCTTTGAGCATGCTTTTTGCTTTAATACATATTATAGATGAAAAAACTACTCAGCTTAGTAGCACTACTACTAACTATACAGATTGCTACTGCGCAAACAAGCTTTACAGACAATATATTAGGCTACACCATTACCCTACCTAGCGATTGGGACTTAACAATTTTATCATCTGTAGATACTGCTCTATACCATAATTGGTATGAGCCATATAGTTCTGCTAAAGCAAAGAATGAAAACATCAATACAGAGGACCTATCACCACCACCACCTCCTCCTCCGCCGCCGCCGCCACATGAAATTGACTCGACTGACCCGCCACCAATAATGGAAATGCTATCAGACCTTGACGCTGATACAGCATGGAAAAACAACCCTACCTATAAAGCGACAATTACGATCTTTAGCGATGTAATAATCTTAAAGAAACTTGCTTATGGTAGCATTATGATAAATAGCGCTGCCGGAAACCCTTATTACGATCATGAAGAAGAGTTTTGTAAAGACGCAATTAAAAAAATGGTTGAGGGTATTAAGAAATCTGGAGCTACTATGAATATCAGCAAAAAAAGCACTGAAAAAATAAAAGGAAAGATATTTTCGAAGTATGATTACAGTCTTTCTATAAATGATAAAGAAATGGCTAAAGGTTCGTTTTTCTATTGGACCAAAGAAGAGACGGTCTTTATTGCTGCTATTACCTACCACGATAAGAAAACTAAAAAACTACTATTTAAAGCTTTTGAAGAAGTAGCATCATTCAAACAATAATTATGAAAAAACTATTCGGCTTAATAGCGCTATTGCTTACTGTACATATAGCTACTGCACAACATACGCACACCAACGCAATATTGGGTTATACCATTTCCTATCCTAGCGACTGGACCTATAAAGTACTAGACAGTGTAGACACTAAAAAATATGCTACGTGGTGTAGTATATATGACGATAAGACCAATACAGATGATAAAGCTCATGACGCAACTTCTAATATGAAGGATGAGCTGTTTAACGACATGGCATTGTTTGTTAAAAAAGGTTATGGATCTATGACCATTGGTACACAAAGAGGCAACTTACTAAAAGGTGCTAAAGATGAGTATATGGTCAACTTTTTTGAAGGGCTGGAAGAAACAATAGCGAGAAGTGGCCTGAAAATAGACGCAAAAAAGTCTAGCTCTGAAAAAATAGAACAACTCGACTTTACTAAATATGAATACAACGTCTTGGGCATTAGTGACGATGAAGAATACGCTAAGGGTATTGTATATGTGTATTACAATGAAGATATAGCATGGATAATAACCATGACCTATACTAGCCAAGAAGGAAAAGAATTAATGCTAAACAATACTAAAGCAGCGGTGAGCTCGATACCAAGCAAATAAGCAATATGTACAAACTACTACCTGCCATACTCTTTGTGCTGCTATCAATAGGCACCAAAGCACAAACCTTTACCTGCCCCCTGATGGGCTGGAAGGCTACTGCGCCTGTAGGCTGGCAGATGGAAGACAATAAACTACAACATACTGCCTCTAGCTATATCAATGCTTTTAAACAAGATGACCTTTCGGGAGGTATGGGATCATCAGATGCCCCGTTAAAACAAAGAGACCTACCACCTTCAGAGTTTGAATTATCGAGCGACCCTAAGATGTATAAGGCTGTTAAGATCGGCAAATCTGAGTTTAACTATGTAATGATCGAGAGCTTTGTGATATGGCGCAAAGACCGTAAGCATATTGATAAATACAGAAAGGTTGTAGAAGAAGCCATAATATCAGATGCAAAAAAGTATGAGACGGTATACAAAGACTTGGGTGTACGTATCGCTTATGATATAGACACACAGACAATTGACAGCAAAACGTTTCAGGTATTCAACATCAAACATACTACCGCTTGGGAACCGAGATTAAGAACATACCTATATCTTTGGGACAACGGTAAGGAACTTTTTAAAGTAACGTTTGTAGTAGATGACATTAAGTACCTGGCAGAGATGTTACAAATATTAGAACAAACAGCTAAAACGATAAAGAATAATGAGGAGTAAGTTACTAATGACACTAGGGCTGATCGCAGCCTTTACCAGCACACAAGCACAAAACAAATATAAAAATGCAATGCTAGGCTTTGAACTAAAGATGGACAAAGCTTGGGAGATGAAGGTAGATACACCCAATATGCGATACCACAACGCTAAGGCTAAAGCGGAGCAAGATATGACTCAAGCTGATATTTTGGAGAATATCTACTTCAACAAAGACTCTATAAACAAGCTAACCGTAATGTTTGGCTGGATACCTATGCAGTTTAGAAACAATACGGATAGCTTCTACACACTACTTAGCGACAACTTTTTGAACGGGCTAAAGCAAAGTGGAATGCAAGCTGCTGCTGCTAAAGACACAATAGAAATAAGCGGCAAAAAGTTTTATAAAACTGTAGTATCTCTAAGCATTCCTAACCAGATATCAATAATGGCAGATATGTATTACTGGGATAACAAAGAGCGTAACTTATACATCATAGCAGAGTACAACAATAAAGCAGATCATGATGCGCTGACAAAAGCAGTAAAACACATGGCTGCTACACTAAAAGAAGATTAAGCAAATGAAGCACCTACTATACACCCTCGCCACACTTTTCTGCATACAGACCGCCGCTATAGCACAGCATAGCTACACCAGCCCTGTAATGCACTATACAGTGACCATGCCCGACGCATGGAAGTTTACCAAACATGATGACACTGCAGGTTGGGAGATCATCAGCTATAGCTTAGACAGTGCTAACAAGTTTTATATACAAACCTACCCTTATGCAAACTATAAGGAGAAAGTATCAAGCAACACCTACAGCAGAATAAAAAGCATATTTGCTGCAGATAGGGTTAGTGAATACTTGCAATACATATCAAATTCAGACCTTAACGCTATTAAAGCTACGAATGCAATAGAAAAGGTAGGTGATATCAGGTTCTACAAAATATACATGCGCACTACAGGTGCAAAATCATACAGACATGTATATCTTTACCAATGGGATGATGGGCTAAGAAATTTAGAGGTCATCCTAATGTTCGATGATTATAAAAATCACAAGGTCATGAAAAAGGCCTTCACCAAACTATGCAATACACTATAAAATCAACCAAAGCACTATTACTATTAACCGTAGCATTTCTATTCTCCACATCTGCAAGAGCACAATGCTCCTACAAAAGCATTTTATTAGGGCTTACAGTAACGACACCTGATGGATGGGAACTGTCTGTAAACGGGACACCTAAATGCAGAGAAGACAGCACTAATGCAGGCAAGAAACTCCTTAAAGCATCTTATGCCAGAGGTGAGAGCATTTTGTGCGAGAATGAAGGCAAAGCATATTTAGTGATCCATACTATTGAGTCTACGTACCTAGATCAGGCTGTTGAGAAAGACTTTCACAAAATGATGAGGTATCAATACAGGAAGATGGTTTTCCCAAAGTTAAAAGACGCAGGGTTCAAACCTAAAAACCACAAAACCATAAAAGAGACCATTAACGGAATGGAATTTTCAATAACCAAAACGGATGCACTGCTAGGAAAAGAATCTATATACCAAACCTACTTATACACATGGGCTGGTGGCACACACTATATCAGTGCAGTCATTGTACCCGAAGACAACATCCAAAAAGAAAAACTATTGAAGATACTCACGGAGGCAATTAACACACTCTAAGCTATGAAAACACTTATTACACTTTTAGCCCTCTTATATAGCACACTCAGCGTACAAGCACAAAACAGCTATACTGATAAAGCTATGGGCTTTACCATATCTATGCCCGATGGTTGGGACATGAAAACCGATAGTACCAGTGTATTAAGATACACTAACGGTCAGGATAAAGAGATGCTATTGATGTTCAGCAGTGATAGTACCTACCTAAATGGCGTAGACTCTGTCTTATACGGTTTGAACACAGGATTTCAGAAATACATCAATTACTATAAGCAACAAGGCATTAGTACATCCTATAAAAAAGACAGTACTTCAATACATAACATACCATTCAAGACCATCAACCTGAAACTAGGCATGGATACCAACAACCCTATGCAGATAGAGGTATATTACCTGTGGGAAGCTGAACGTTTTCTTTTAGGTATGATAAGATATAAATATCCAAAGCCCGAAAGGGACATCATGTATAAGGCATTTGCAGACGCAGTAAAAACCATGAAATAATACCCCCTATGCGTATACTACTTATTACAGTTATTACACTTTACAGTTTTAGCTCATTTGCACAAGACAGATTTAAAAGCCAGCTACTAGACCTTACCTTCATAGCACCAGATGGCTACCTGATAAAAGACATAGAGAATCATGAAGATGAAGACTACAACTTGGCAGTTTTAAAAGAAGGTTTTATTTGTCTTAGCCGAAATCATCTTGGTGTTATGACTTCTACCATAGAACCATGGAATGATACAACCAAGACTTTTAACATCAAAGAATATACGCTTGATGTATCTCAACGTACAATAGATGTAATGAAAAAGCGTGACTATACTATATCAAAAGAAAAGGATGAGGGTATAGTAGAAGTAGGCGGAGTGAAAATGTATAAATACTACTGTAGACTAAGCAGCCTGAACCCAAACGGCATAGCATTGCAGATGGAGGTATATACTTACGAACAGAGTGCCAAAATATGGTCTATAACTCTGCTATACCCTAATAAGTTTTCCAGAAAACCATTATATAGTGCTATTGTCAAAACAGTAAAAACATTGAAATAAATACCTTTGCATCAAACACGGATAAACATTGAGGTATTTAAGCATCATACTACTATCGGCAATACTTTTTACCGCTTGTGGTGATAACAGCGGCACGGGTCTACAGAAGAATGATAAAGGCGAACAGGTCTATTACGATAAAGAGCTGGACTGGCAGGTAGAGACCATAGACGGCTGGTATGTGCTGGACGAGGGCGAACTGGAGCGTAAAGTATATGCCGCAGAGCAGACCTACGACTACGATAAGAACAGCAAAAGCACTAAGCGTATGGTGTTTGGTATGCAGAAGGAAAAAGGCAAGACCAATTCACTCTTCGTATTTTCTACCACGGGGCTGAAAGACCACCGCGCATCACTACAAGGCATACAAGACCAACAATACGCGCGCTACACAGCACCATTCCAAGGCTATGACGACTATACGCTGGACACCACTATGACCGATGAGGTGATAGCAGGCATACCTTTTGTACGTGCTTATATGAAGGTGACCACACCAGTGGTGAATGGCAAGCAACGCTATACGGAGAACTTCACATACTCTTGCATGCTGGGCGATACGCTTACCTTCGGGGCAAGCATCAATGTAAATAACGATGCAGACAGAGACCGCCTGATAGCACTATGGAAGGCATCAGTAGCTACGTTGAACGACTAACGAGCTTTTCACTTATTTTAGCAGACAGAAACAGACCATTGTAGATGAACAAAAAGAGCTTACTACTAGTTGTACTCATAAGCATGATACTACCCTTTGCTACAAAAGCACAGGACGGAGAGCCATACATGAACGGCTATTTGGATAGCAATGTATATACCTACCCGCCTATCAACTGGCGTTTTGAGATACCGGAATATTACTTCCACGCCAAAGAGAAAGGTGCGGACTCTGCCAATATGTTGCAGAACGACCAAGCTGCAGTTACCCGACTACTGCTGATAGGCAAAGACAAACGCAACGTACTCTATGCACGTATGGTGCCGCTGGAGATGTATCGCCAAGCAGGGGGATATACTAAGTTTTGGGAGGCATTTGCACGTGTGCAGTATCAACAGGCCATAGACTTTGACGACAAGCCTGACACATCTATCACTAAAGAGGTGATAAACGGTAGAATATTCAATCGTTTTTTGATGACGGTAAAAAGTGGTAAAGGAACGTTAAGAGACTACATGTGTGTGTACTCTTACATGATAGACGGCAAGGATTTTGTAGTAGAGATCCTGGCAAATAATGAAGAAGATAGCAAGCTACTGACCGATGCATTCAAAGCATCCGTAGCAGCACTAAAACAATAAAAAACAACAATATGAAACAATTGACCCGATACATTTCATTACTACTTGTAGCAGCTACATTTGCTCTATCTGCAAATGCACAAAAAGAAACAGACGTAGTAGTAAAGGGCAACACATATACGTATAAGCCTATTAGCTGGACCATCACTGTGCCAAGCGGCTGGATGATGACCGAAGAGAAGAAACAAAAAGAACTGAACAAAACAGGTAGCGATATGATAGAAGATGCCACAGGTACATCCGTGAGCATGAGTGGCGTTACCAACCTATTAGGCTTTGGCAAGGACAAACAGAACACATTCCAATCGGTAATAGAGCCTTTTAAAGGACGCTCTACCCAATACTGGACCAAAAGACACCTTGAGGCTGCTATGCTCTATAGAGTGATGGAAAGCCAAGGTATGTATTGCGACACAGCTACTACAGTGGAGAAAATTGATGGTAAGGTATTTCAGGTCATATACGTAGACATCTTTAAAGACAAGGAGAAGACCACACCTATATTGGGGCAGAAGTATTATAGCCTGCTGGTAGAAGACTATAAAGTGTTCTCTGCCATACTTACCTATAGCAACGATAGAGACTTCAATACCATGGACAAAGCATGGCGTAAGTCTATAGATGGCATTGACACTAAGCGATGATAAGGGTTGCATTATATATCACCCTCTTATTCTTATCTACTAACTTGTACGCACAAGATGTGCGTATACTACGCATACAAGACGAGCATATACTACAGTACTACGACCTGCAAAACGGTCTGCTACCTGATAGCACAAGTAAAACAACACGCACTGAGATACCTAAGTACTATGCTAAAACAACTGCTAGTGCACAAGAGGTCACATCGAAGCTGAGGGGTGAAGTAACCTTTGAATACAATGGCAACCGCTACGATGCATATATAGCCGACCTAAGCACACAAGACATACAGCTGCACTGGAAGATGCCTTATGGCAATCCATTCCTCAACCTAAAGAATGTGAAGCATCAATTAGAGTCGCAAGGTAAAGAAGCTGTGATGATAACCAATGGCGGTATGTACCTAAAAGACCATTCACCACAAGGATTATTTGTAAGCAATGGCACGGTCATCAAACCATTAAATATTGGTAGCAATAGCTATGGCAACTTCTACATGAAGCCTAACGGTGTGTTCTGCATTAGTGGAGATAACGCTTACGTACTCACTACAGAGGAATATCAAAAAAGCAGCAAGGCAAAAAAATATACCTATGCCACGCAATCTGGTCCCATGTTGGTGATAGATGGGAAGATACATCCACGCTTTAAACATCGCTCTAAAAACTTGCACTTGAGAAGTGGCGTAGGTATTCTACCCGATGGACGTATAGTATTTATCATATCCCGCAATACACAGACCAACTTTCACGACTTTGCTGTGATATTCAAAGACATTTTCGGTTGTGATGACGCACTATATCTGGACGGTGCAATTTCTCGTATGTACTTAAAGCAGCTAAGACCTAATGACCTAGGTGGCAACTTCGGTGCTATCATTTCTGTTACTAATAAGTAAAGTATCCTACATAAGGGGCTTATAGACAAACCATAACAAACATTTCATAAAAGCGAATGTTATATTTGTACTGTGATATTCCCGCTACTCATATACGCATTACTGTCTCCACAGGTGGCAGGTACCGTGTGCGACTCTATGGCATGGCAGGTATATGCACCTGTAGAGTACACCCCCAGTTGGGACCTGTATGCTACTAAGACCTACTTCTTTATGGGTGTAAAAGGCGCTCAACAAAAGGAGAATATCGATGCCTTCAGAAAAGATTACGATTCCGTAGCACAGGTGACCGTGGGCAAGGTGATACGCAGAGACGTGCCCAACCAAACGGACGAGACCTACCACGACACATGGTTTTGGTGGCCTGTAAAGGAGAAAGATAAGACCTACCTCACCTGCTATATATTGAGCTATGCGCTAAAAGGCAGCCCTATGTATAGCTACTATGAGTTGGAGTTCAAAGACGGTACTAAGTTCAAATGGACAGAGCCACGCATCACGCTCTACAACTTCAATGATATGTTCATACTGCTGGATGGCGAACTGAATGTTACCGACTATCACGACCATAGCCAGCACCATGTAGAGCAACCCGCAGAAGGGCTTATGGCAAAAGCACTCACCACACCCCTCTATTCCATTAAGAAGTATGATGCCTACCAACGCCCTAACGAACTGATGGACGTAAAATACTACCTGACGCTGCAATACGTTTTTTCAGATAAAGAGGCGCAGCAACTAATGAGTAGCCTACAGTGTATGCAATAGCAAAAAGGGCAGAGCATATGCCCCACCCCTAGTAGATAGAAAAGAAACTGTATTACTGTACTGATACTACAGGACAGTTTACAGTAGCCACCCCTGTGCCTTTCAAGTTTGCAGCTTGTGCAGATGAAAGGTCGCTCACGTTATTAAAATCTGCATTGTCGTATACATTTACACTCCATAGTGGCGAGTAGCCTGCGTCTGATGGGATAGTCGCGATAACATTATGTGTTTGGTCGCTGCCACTCTCCATCACAAAACCGGAGCCCGGTCCGCCACCCGTCATATCAGGGTTAATGTTGAACGTAACATATATAGGAGATAAAGGAACAGCATTACCCATCAGTGCTTTCTCTTCAAAGCTGAAGTAGTAACATACTTCCCCTTTATACCATCCACGTACCAGCTCGCTACTACCACCGCCAAACTTCTTACTTGCCGTAGAGCCTTTAGGCACTACAGGGCAGTTCACCAGTGTTGTGGTTTGCTCCATAGCATAGCCATTAGCAGTGATGTCTGCAAGGCTGGTAGAGCTGTTGGCTACATAGTCGTTAGGCACGGTCACCTTCACCACTTGCCAAAAATCGTTGTAGCCTGCATCGCCCGGTATTACGTTGATGATGTTCAACTGACCATCTACGGGACTGGTAGCTCCATCTTTGAATAACACATATATAGGAGCAGGAGTAGTTGGTTGCACATCAAAATTGTAGTACTCTACTACTTGCCCGCTTGGTCCGTATCCTTTTGTAATGAATGGAGCTTGGTCGAAGTTGATGGCTGCATTTGCCGCAGGTAGTCCGTTGCTACCATCACGAACGAATAGCATACCCGCATTACTGCTAAAGCGGTCTACCGATACTTCGTCTGCTGTGTTGGGGTCTACACCTTGTTGTGGCGTTGGTGTAGGGTTTCCGCCATTATCGTCTTTGTTGCACGCTGTGGCAAATATTGCCAGTGCTGAAAATAATAAAATGCCTCTTTTCATAACTAACTTGATTGTTTCTACAAATTTGAAGAAGAAGGCACTCTTTCTGTTGCACTATTCTACACCTGTATTGCACTATTCCGCATAACTTTTCTGTAATGCTCCGGCGTGATGGTACATTGCTTTTTAAAGAAACGATTGAAGTAGGCAGGGTCGTTGAAGCCAAGGTCGTAGCTTATTTCTTTTACTGAATTGTTAGTAACGTACAACTGCTTCTTTGCATCTATGATGATCTTATCATACAGCAATTCGGTAAAGGTTTTACCTATGTGTTTGGATATGAGTTTATGCAGTCCGCTCTCTGATAAGTACAAATGCTCTGCATAGAACTTCAGCTTACGTTCTTCTTTATAGTGCTTATCTATCAGTTGGCGCAGCTCCATTATCTTACCATGTTCTACACACTGCTTCTCTATATGCTGCATACCTTTGCCTGCTTTCTTTATGCGTACACCTTGTATCAGTAGTTGCTTCACATAGCTCTCTAGCATGTCTACACTACCTACATCCTGTTGGCTTATCTCGTCCCCCATCTTTTGCAGCATACTATAGAAGTAGTCCATCTGCTCTGTAGTGACGCTAAGCATTGGAGGTTCAAACACACTATTGAAGAGTATACCGTTGCACCCTATCTCCGAGTCGTGCTTTTCTAAACAAAACAGGTCTACATTGAACTGTATCATCGTGCAATTATCAGGCACACCAGATGAAAAATATATAGCCTGAAATGGTGTAAGGAAGAACAGCGCATCGCCGCTAGCTATATATTCTATATTGTTCACTACTACACCTGTGTGCATATCCTTTACCAGCATTACGGTATAGTATTCACTGCGATACTCACTTTGGCAAAAATGGGCATTTGTGTCGTCTGAAATATTCAGCACGCACATGGGATGGCTTAGTTGAAGATCCATAACCTGAGTTTTTTCTATCTAAAAAATGTTTGTTTTTTATCGTTTTGTTTTACTGCTCAGGGGGGCACAGCTTGTTCAGGTTGCTAATAGCAATTTAAGGATACTGTTTTCCTACATCATAATGCGATAAGACGAATCGGGATAAAGCCATACCCAATCGGCAATCATATCAACGTTCTGACAAAAGCATGACTAAACGATTATCTTTATCCTATGAAGTGGCTGTTATCCTTAACTATTCTACTAACACTGACCAACCATATAGCTGCACAAAGTTGCACGGAGCTGATAAAGAGCAGAACCGTATATCTGCAAACCCAGCAATACAAAGACCACAGCGAGCCTGCCCCCTGCATGGCGCACAATCGTATGCTCTATAGCGACGATGCAGATACGCTACAACAGCTATCAGACTTCTACCATGATGACACAGCTATAACCGTACAGATAAGCAAACCCATAACCCTGAATGAGACCATGACGCATAAGGATGGCAGCACCTTACAAAGAGAAGTAGGGCTATGGATAGTACGCGAGCCCGACAGGCTATACCTGATAGGCAATGTTACGCATCATGATGAGGAGTATACCCC
>CAZPDA010000019.1:0-24764 GCA_964585115.1 uncultured Flavipsychrobacter sp. | reverse complement strand
CTTGTCCCTTGTCCCAGCTATAGGGAGGCTACCCTCATGTGGGACAGGTGGGACAAAACACTCAATATTATTATGGCTGTCATTTCAAGTTTACCCCGACACTTCGGGGAGGAAGAAACGTAAGTGACTAACGAAGCAATCTCAAGACCTTATAGTAATAAACACTAATTACGTGAGACTGCTTCACATCCGTTCGCAGTGACGAATAGCATTAACCTTGTCCCTTGTCCCAGCTATAGGGAGCCTACCCTCATGTGGGACAGTGGGACAAACACACCCTAAAACCAGTAGCGCCACAACCTCGAAAGGTTGCAGCGCTTTTCATTCATCAACAACTAGTCTTCTCTTACTGTTCTGCCAGCGTAGGATAATCCGTATATCCCTCTGCACCGGGCGTATAGAAGGTGTCAGTCTTAGGCTCATTAAGTGTTGCATCTTCCGCCAATCTCTTCACTAGGTCGGGGTTGGCAAGGTAAGGCTTACCAAACGCCACCAAGCTCTTATCATCACCTGCCAGCTTAGCCTCTGCCGACTCTTTCGTTAACCCACCACTATATATTATCGTACCATCGTACGCTGCTCTTACTTTATCATACACGCTCTGCTTCACCTCAGGTGCACCCATAGACGAGTGGTCTACAAAGTGGATGTATACCAAGCCTACCTTGTTTAGCTCTTGTGCCAAGTACTCATATTCTTCGTCTGTCTCTGCAAAAGGCACTACATCGTTGAACGCTCCATATGGAGAGATGCGTATACCTACCTTATCCTTACCTATAGCATCTGCCATTTGCTGTGCTACTTCTATGGCAAAGCGTGCACGGTTTTGATAGCTACCACCATAGTCGTCCGTACGCTTGTTGGATGCAGGCTGTAAGAACTGATCTACCAAATAACCATTGGCACCATGTATCTCTACCCCGTCAAACCCTGCTTTGATAGCATTCTTGGCAGACTGTACAAACTCACTCTGTGCTTGTTTGATGTCCTCTAGGGTCATCTCTTTAGGTGTTGGGTGTGGTTGCATACCCTCATTATCCGTCCACATATCGCCCTGAGCTACTACAGCACTAGGTGCTACCAGCTCTGCACCTTCAGGCAGGTTGTTTGGGTGACCAATACGCCCTGTATGCATCAACTGTATGAATATCTTACCACCATGCTCATGCACGGCATCGGTTACAGCCTTCCAGCCTTTTATCTGTGCCTCTGTAAAGACACCCGGTATACGAGCGTAGCCCAGTCCGTTGGCAGATGGAGATACACCTTCTGTTATCAATAGTCCGCCATCGGCTCTTTGTGCATAGTAAGTAGCCATGATGTCGTTAGGGATGTTGTCAATAGCGCGAGACCTTGTCATAGGTGCCATTGCTATTCTGTTGTTTAGTGTGATGTTACCAAGTTGGTATTTGTCGAAAAGTTTCATTGTTATCTCTTATTTGGAATAGTAAAAGTAGGAGTATTGGCAACACTGGCAGATAACTATTGTAAATACAACAATGTGATAATCATATATTGTTTTCTCAACAAAAACCCCGAAGGTATAACAGAGTATAGCGGGTATAGGGGTAAGTGAAAATTCAAAAAGCAAAAGTAAAAAGTGGGTGTATAGCCTGTAACACCTGTATCGATACAGTGATACAAGGATTCAAACAGCGCACGTCATTGCGAGGAAGAAACGTAAGTGACTGACGTGGCAATCTCAAGACCTTATAGTAATAAACACGCATTTCGTGAGACTGCTTCACGTCCGTTCGCAGTGACGTAGAGGAAACCCTTCTTGTCCCCCCATGTCCCTATACAGGGAGCCTCTCCCATAAGTGGGACAAGGGACAAGTACAGTAAAGGAAGAAACATATAATAACATGAGATTGCCCCGATTTCCATCGGGATAAACTCATCGTAGCCCGCAATGACGAGCGACTTACTACCATTCAGCTATACAGACTATTCATTGAAGGGACATGAAGGGTTATTACAACTCAAACAATCCCTTATAGTGTTCTATGTCATCCACATCCTTACGATGCTTGAGGCTACCGTTGTTCAGCACAAACAGTTCGTCTGCTATGTGCATTAGTGAGGAGAAGTTGTGGTCGGTAATGATGAAGCCTTTATGTTGTTTCTGCACTGATATGTATTCCTGTATTTGCTCTACCAATATGGGGCTGATATGGGTAAACGGCTCATCCATCAGGGTGAACATAGTAGGAGCCCCTATCACCAAGTATAGCTCTATCATACGTTTGGTACTATGGTGTAGTTCTACTATTCTATCACTACCCTTTACCGCTATGCCAAACCTTGATATAAACCCATCTATATCCATACCGTAATGCCTGAATACAGTACTTACCTTCAGATATTCGGGTATACACAAATGCTGTGGCAGATAGTTGAGGATGCCCTTTTGCTTATA
This sequence comes from uncultured Flavipsychrobacter sp., assembly GCA_964585115.1. Classification (GTDB taxonomy): domain Bacteria; phylum Bacteroidota; class Bacteroidia; order Chitinophagales; family Chitinophagaceae; genus UBA5543. Next base: position 22,345 of record CAZPDA010000019.1, on the reverse strand, counting down.
GGGCTGTAGTGTATGCTTGTTGTTGATGCGTATAGACTTAGACTCAGGCTTCAATACTCCGAATATTATACTCATCAGTGTACTCTTGCCCGACCCATTGTTACCTACCAAGCCTACTACCCTACCCGTCTGTGCTTTGATGTATATATCAGACAATATAGTACGGCTACCATACTTCATAATGATACCATCAGCCTCTAGTATATTACTCATACTGTAGCAGCATTTAGGGCGATGAACCAATAGCCTAACAACATCAACACTGTATATATCAATACATCTATTAGTATGGCAGTAATTAGTAGTTGTTGCTTTGAGATACCAAGGTTGTAATAATAGTAATACTCCTTACGCTTACGATAGTTGGCAAAGAACAGCAGTACGGGAATGGTTGCCAGCTTCATCATCGTATTGGGTCCAATAGCACTTATATCAGTACTGATGCACAGCCATACACAGGCAAGTGTTATGGCGATACTAGGCAAGAGTATAGCCCTGTAGATAGCGGTATATGGCAATAGTCTTCTTATCAAGAGGATATGGTTTGGGTGACAATAAAGATAACGTAGGTGTTGCACATATAGTGTATCGCTGTATCGTTACACTGTTACAGTGATACAAAAAGACCACTACACCCGATAGAGCATAATGGTCTTGATATAAATATACTTGACGAGTACTATCTCGCTATATAACCGTTGATAGGTACATACCTGCTACCCTCTTTCTTCCACAATACCAATGTCACATAAGTATTAGCTTCTGCAAAACTGCTGATGTCGAAACTATGACTCCAGCTCTTCTCTTTATCCATAAGGTCGCTACCTGTGAACTGTGCACCAAACGCTCCATCTGCCGATGCCCTTATTACGTGATTGTGTGTAGCAGGATTGGAAGCCGATGACGATTGCTGATGTTTGATACCATCTTCGGTAAGGAAGCAAGACAAACCGTACTCACCATTAGGCTCTATGTCTATAAACTTTACACCATAGGTCACTTCCAGCTTACCATTCTCTTTAGATATATTAGCTGCCAATGCAGGCTGCACCACTTGTGCATTAGCCGTTATCAGGTCATTTGCCTTCTGTATAGATGAAGAACCACTGATACCACCACCTACTAACACTACGGCATTCTCATCATCTACCCATAGCTGTGGCGTATAACGTTGCCCATGTCTGTTGTTACCTATAGCTGTAGACTCATCAGTTATCATCGGGTCTCCATACTTTATATGTACGGCAAGAGGTGTAATATCATCACTGTGTGTAGCAGATATGCTGGCAAATGTAGGTTTGCCCCAGCTACCACAACCCGGGCAACCCGTACTGGTATACTCCATAAATACAGGAGCGGTCTTTTTCTTGTAGGTCAGTTGTTGCTGTTGAGGCTCGTTATTCGGATCGTTTTGTGTCTGTGGCTGAACCGTATTATCCGTCTTTTTGGTACATGCACTGAATATAGCAGTAGTACCCAGCGCAATGGCTGCAAATAATGTAATGCTTCTGTTCATTGTTAATATTCGTTTCGTTTACCTAATTGCAACATAACGAGAAATATCTAAGTTTTGTTTATTCATCACTATTTATAACGACCTTATGGCAATAGCATGACAATGCATGTAGCTACATCTATAGTTGCTGTATAAATCATAAACTGTGTCACAGGTTAGTTCCGTATCGCAGTATCGATACTAGTGTGGGAGACATACGTGCACTTCTTGTCCCCCATTGTCCCTATACAGGGAGCCTCTCCCATAACTGGGACAAGGGACAAACACCCCGAACCTATCCCTCCACTACAAGACAACATTCCTATCGTCATTGCCAGTTCACCCCGAACCTTCGGGGAGGAAGGAACATTAGTGACTGACGCGGCAATCTCAAGACCTTATAGTAATAAACACGTATTACGTGAGATTGCTTCACATTCGTTCGCAGTGACGTAGAGGAAACCCTTCTTGTCCCCCATTGTCCCTATACAGGGAGCCTCTCTCATTAGTGGGACAAGGGACAAATACAATAAGAGAATAGAACTAATCAAGCCAGGCAGCACAGTAGCACTTTAGCAACATCAGGGTATCCACAATGCTCATGGCGTCTTTGAGCATTGTTGTCTTTGTTTCTTTGGACAAGCAAAGAAAGAAGAAGAAATAGTTATTTCGTGAGATTGCTTCATCCCTATGGTCTTCGCAATGACGGACTACTATCCTCCTGTATCACTGTATCGATACAAACACTACACAGTAAAGAAAGCTATGGTCTCTTGCAGTACCTCCTCCATAGCAGCTGGTAAGGACTGTTCCGTCCACGGGTGTTTTCTACCAAACACATGGTCTGATGCGGTGAGGAATAACCGTGCATTGGGGTTCCATTCTTTTAGTTGATGTGCTTGTGCTACAGGCACAGCAGGGTCTTCCGTACCATGGCAAATGAGTGTAGGTATACGCAGACTCTTAACAGCTCGTTCTATATTCAGTCGCTCTTGGTTGGCAAGGTAGTTTTCATACAGCTGGTAGTATAGTGGCAATTGCTGATGGGTACGTTTGTTCTCCAAATACTGTACGCCTTCATCTTTCCATTGCTTCATCTTATCATCACTCCACCTACCCCATGGTGTTTTGCAAGCACTTACTGCCGCCCATGTGGCTACGCGTTTCACACGGTTATCTTCAGCAGCTTTTAGCAATACCATACCGCCACCCTTGCTATGCCCTAGCAGGTATATCCGTTCTTGGTTGATGACCTTTGCGTGAGGGTTATCATAACTACATACCCAATCTATCACCGTCTCCAGGTCGTCTAGCTGAATAGTATAGTTATCATTGCCATAAGCCTCCAGGTCTGCAAAGTCCTCGGGTTGCTCAGGCGTAGTGCCGTTGTGAGAGAAGTTGAACTTAATGAAGGTAAGCCCTGCATCGGCAAAGCGTTCTGCCATCAGGTCGAAGTTGCCCCAATCCTTAAACCCGTTGATACCATGTGCGTAAATAACAACGGGCTTGGGGGTACTACTCTTATTGTAGCATATATCGGCAACTATGGGTTTGCCATGCTGCCCTTGTATTATGATGTTCTTGTGTAGTTCCATTGCGTAGAACGGTTTGTGTTTACCAGCTACCACCGGCACCACCACCACCAAAGCTACCACCACCAAATCCGCCGAAGCCGCCACTGCTTCCGCCACCGAAACCTCCGCCTCCGCCGAAGCCGCCTCCACGTCTTCCGCCTAGCAGGCTACCCAGTAGCATACCTGTAGCCACATCGCTATATCCTCTACCACTTACGTAACCGCCACCGCCGTCACCGCCGCCGCCTATCTTGCTAAGCAGCCACAACAACCCGAATACGAATACGATAAGCCCTATGATAACAGCAGCAGGTAGCTTCTCTTTCTTTTTGCCAACGGCTTTATACTCACCTCTGCTCACTTTTATTATAGCATCGGCAGCACCATCAAAGCCACGGTAATAGTTTCCTTGCTTGAATGCAGGAGTCATGACATTTCTAATAATATCACTAGCCAATGCATCTGTAAGCACACCTTCAAAACCTCTACCCGTAGCTATGAACATCTTACGGTCTTGCATAGCAGCAATAATGAGTGCTCCATTGTCTGTCTCTGCCTGTCCGATACCCCACTTGTTAGCCAGTTTGGTAGCATACATAGCTATATCATGGTTGCCCAGTGTGTTCACCGTCACTATTGATATCTGTACTGATGAGGTATCGTCGTAGGCTACTAGTTTAGCCTCAAGATGTTCTTTCTGTATATGCGATAGTACGTTGGCATAGTCATTCACCAACGTTTTAGGTTTGCCCGAAGTATTGAGCAACTTATCTGCCAAGCCATCATTCTGTGCCGATGCACCAACAAACGTCAGTACGCAAAGTAGCGATAGCAACCACTTAGTACTTAGCACCTTCTTTATTATCATCATTTGCCAAATACTATTTCGTCCGGTAATTCGTTTTTGGTAACATTCGGGTCGTAAGGGAAGTTCTTGGCCAATGCCTCACCTAGCTCGTCTATACATACACATAGTCCGTCAGCCAGCTTGCCCTGGCTCAGGTAAGACCTGAACTCTGCTGCTGCCTTCTTCCAAAACTCCTCACCTCCTGCTTGTATATATATCTGCTCATCGCCTAGTATAGCATACTGATGGTCTTCTACGGCAAGGTATACCAATACGGCATTACGCTTCACCGTCTCCACCATACCCAGCTTTTCAAATATTTCCTTAGCTCGCTCCATCGGGTCTACATAGCTGCATTTGCCTTCTATATATACCCTTAGCTCGCCGGTGGTATTTTGCTCAGCCTTCTGTATACTGGCTACTACCCGCTCTTGTTCTTTATCGTCTAAATAATGCTTCTTCCTTCCAAATGGCCACATATTCGTTCTTCCTTTTTGTTGATGATGATACTAGAATTGCACTGTAGGTGCTTTATCTGCTCCCGGGTCTGACTGGAACACAGGACGCTCTTTAAAGCCCATCATACCTGCAAATATCACATTCGGGAATGTAGCTATCTTCTTGTTATATGTAGTAACTGCACCTGTATATTCATCTCTGGCATAGTTGATACGATTCTCCGTACCCTCTAGCTGGCTTTGTAGTTGTAAGAAGTTCTGGTTTGCTTTCAGTTCAGGATATTTCTCTACGGTCACCAATAGTCTGCCAAGCGACTGGCTTAGTTGCCCCTGCGCTTGTTGAAACTGTTGCATTTGTTGCGGTGTCATGTTCGATGGGTCTATCTGCACGCTAGATGCTGAAGCACGAGCTTTCACTACTGCCTCTAGTGTAGACTTTTCAAAGTCTGCCGCACCCTTTACTGTATTCACAAGATTACCTATAAGGTCTGACCTACGCTGGTACTGGCTCTCTACATTACCCCAAGACTTATCTACGTCCAACTGGGCAGTTTTCATACCGTTGTAGCGCATACCGCCTATTATAACGAGTAGTACAATAATACCTAATACTATCAATCCTGTTTTTTTCATTCTGATTCGATTTTGCACAAAAATACTCGTTTACAATAAGAAAGCCCAGAAATACAGACTAACTATTGCAAACGAGTCACTATTAATCTACCTAACGATTAACTACTTATAGTTATTTATTGGAAATAATACCTGGCACTGATACCAAACATATTGTGTGGAAAGAAATCTACACTACTAGCTATATTGATAGCGGGTTTGATATCGGCACTAAGACCTAACGGTATATTACTGAACAGGTACTCTATCCCACCTATACCATCAAAACCAAATATAGGCTCGGCACGGTCTCTTATATACCTATCGTCAGAAGCTCTGTACCATACACCTCTATCCCATGCTCCGGCGTGTATACCACCACCGAATATCAACCTCCACTGCGGGTTTGGCAACGGAATGTGAGCCTCTACAAGACCTACAGCATTAAAGCTCTCTCCCTCTAAGCCTATAATACCTCCTGCATTCAGCTGCCCTTCCAGAGCTATATGTTCAGATACAAATACTTTAGCCGTAAAACCACCACCATCCGGCGTTGCTCTAACACCTATTGCAGCATTCTGTGCTGATGCTTGAAAGGCAAATAGGCTGGCAATAATTACTGTTGTTAGTTTAGTTGCGATATTCATGATCCTCTCTAGATTTGTTTAAGTATTTAACGAATAAACAGCCTTAATGTTCAAAAGACCAGTTGTTTAGTATTATTTTAACAATGAGCGTGTATTGATTACTTTTGCGCAAATAGTTATGATGCAACAGAATTTTGAAACCACACTGGACTATGCACAAGAGCAAGACCAGATAGATATATTATTTCCATTCAGAGAACGTTTTCACTTTCCTCAGCACGACGGTAAAGACACCGTATACTTCTGCGGAAACTCACTAGGGCTACAACCAAAGAGTGTACGCTTCCTGATGGAAAAGGAGCTGGACGACTGGGCTAAATATGGTGTAGAAGGACACTTCCAAGCCGATAATCCTTGGATGTCTTACCATCACCTTTTTTCTGAAAGGCTATCTAAAATAGTAGGTGCTAAGAAAGATGAGGTAGTAGCTACCAATACGCTTACGGTAAACCTACACTTGCTAATGATATCATTCTATCGTCCGCAGGGTAAGAAGTATAAGATAATGATGGAGGCAGGTGCCTTCCCGTCAGACCAGTACGCTGTGGAAACACAAGTACGTATGTATGGCTACGACCCTGAGGATGCTATTATAGAGATAGCTCCTAAAGAAGGTTCTGACATTATAGAAGAAGATGACATAGTAAAAGCTATAGAAGAGAATAGTGAAGAATTGGCATTGGTGATGTTTGGCGGTGTTAATTACTACTCCGGTCAGTTCTTCGACCTGAAGAAGATAACCGAAGCAGCACATAAAGCAGGTGCTTATGCAGGCTTTGACCTAGCACATGCTGTAGGTAACGTACCATTACAACTACACGATTGGGCGGTGGACTTTGCTTGTTGGTGTTCTTATAAGTATATGAACTCAGGACCAGGTGGTGTTGGTGGCTTGTATGTACATGAGCATCACTACAGCAACCCTAAGGTATTCCGCCTTGCAGGCTGGTGGGGAAATGATGAGAAGACCCGCTTTAAGATGGAGAAGGGCTTTATACCACAGAACAGTGCAGGTAGCTGGCAGATGAGTAATGCTCCTGTGTTCAACATGGTAGCCCACAATGCTGCTCTTGATATATTTGACAAAGCAGGTATGGATGCGCTAAGAGAAAAGAGCCTTAAGCTAACCAGCTACATGGAGTACCTACTGAACCAAATAGACCACCTACCATTCAAGGTGATAACTCCTACTGACATAGAGCGTAGAGGCTGTCAATTATCATTACAATTCTCTGCACGTGGCAAGGAGGTATTTGATGTACTGACCAAAGCCGGTGTGATAGCAGATTGGAGAGAACCGGATGTGATACGTATAGCACCTGTGCCTATGTACAACACTTTTGAAGATTGCTACCGATTCTACGAGATACTGAAAAACATATCCTAAATAATAGAGCCTCCTTATTTCGGGAGGCTTTTTTATGACCAGATAATGACAATTACATATAAACCAATTTTGTAAATTGTATTATTGTTTCACCTAATATATTACCTATGTTTAAGAACCTACTTCTCACATTAGCAGTTGCTATTACAGCGACAACACTCTCCGCACAAACATCATTAACAGTAGAAGACCCTCATAGATGGGATCAACTAACACAAGGAATAATAGACAACGTAGACATTGAAGTATCGCCAAACGGCATTTATGCTAATGTTGACTTGGTGTTCACTATCAATGCAGACAAGGCGCTATACAACGTTAAAGATAGCTTGGAAGCAGTTTTACAATTTAGTTTGCCTGAAAACAGCTATATCTACGATTCTTGGCTGTGGCTTGACAATAATACGATCATACAAGCTGATATAATTGAAAAAAACAGAGCAATAAGTATTTATGAAGGCATTGTAAGTAGACGTAGGGACCCCTCTCTACTTATAAAAACAGGAGCAAATAGCTATAAGCTGAACGTATACCCTATGACGACAAACTACTCTAGAAAAATAAAGCTAAGCTATAGCACACCTATGAAGATGTACACTAATAAGGCTCAAATATTTTTACCTACATCCATATTAAGGGCATCTAAAACAGTATCTCCTATCATGCTCACAGTTAATAAAACATCACAATATGATAACCCAACATTACTAACTCATAATTATAATACTCAACTAGCAAGCTCATCGTCTACTCAAGATGTATTATTCTTTTTTGCTAATGACTATAATGGCGACAATATTACCCTTCAATACAATAACAATTTAAATAACGGTGTTACGCTTACTACATACCCTATTAGCAGTAATGAGGGATATTATCAACTATCTGTTTCTCCAAGTGCATTAGGACAACAAACACAGAGGAATGTTACTATAATACTTGATAATACATCTCAATCTCAATATGATTTACACACACCACAAGAAATAATATCATTTGTAAAAACAAGCCTACAATCTGACTACAATACTAATATCGACTCATTCAATATCTTTTACGCTGATAATGGTCAAACTAAAAGTGCTTTTTCGGGATGGAAAGCTATAAATCAAACAAATATTGACCAAGCAATTAATAACATACCCTCAACTTTTTCGACACAAAACATACCGCAATACAATAAACTTCTAATTGATGCACTAAAGTTTTGCGGAACAAAATCTGCAAAAGAATCTGAGGCTATATTATTAAGTAATAATTACTGGTACACTACAGACCAAAAGTTTGCTGATAGCATGTTCAATATGGTAAAAGACAGTGTAGGTGGTTACAAAAACAGCGTTAGTGTAATTAACTATAGTAGATACGGAACATACTATCAAGGATCTTATTATTATGCTAATGATATATGGCACTCTAAACTAACCTTAGCCACAAATGGAGTGTACTATAGATATAGCACTCTTAAGTACTATTACTCTAATGGTAAATACACTTACTTATCAGACCTAAATGCAACAGGAGCATTAACTAATATAGCACAGAATGTTGGGGGTTCTACCAACTCTTACAACATAAGCGTTAATGCAAACAACGGCTTTACTTATTCCTCTTATCCTATAATGCCTACCAGCAAGCTAAACTTTCATAGCAACTATAATATAGTTGGTAAGTATTACGGTAATATCTCAAACAATGCTACGGTAAATGTCAATGCTATAATCAACAATAATAATATCAATTCTCAAGTGAATATTAACAGTGCTTATGTTGGTGATAGCAATACAGTAAAAGCATGGACAGACCAATACCTTGAAGACTTGATAGCTGCTAACAATAAACATTTACATCAAGAAATAATTGATAGCAGTATTAACAATAGGGTTTTATGCGACCTGACTGCTTTCTTAGCTGTAGAGACAGGCGACACTATTAATACGAACCTGAATGAGAACCCTAATGTACTTAGCATTAAGAAGGTGGATCTAGAGGATACAAAATTAAAATTCTATCCAAATCCATTCTCTGAAAGACTAACAATAGAATTACCTGATGGTGCTACATCAATTAATATATATGACATGACAGGCCGAATTGTATATAATACTACAATTGAAAATCAAAGTAGCTTTACATGGAATGGCTATAGTAACAGCAGTGCTGAACTAGCTCCCGGTACTTATGTTGTCGTAATACATACTAAAGATAAAAGGTACACAGCTACAGTAGTAAAACGATAAACAGTGTTTTTAATATTGATATAACTAAGCGCGCAAATATTTTGCGTGCTTTTTTGTTCCTGTCTAAAAAAACAAAGATCATTACCTTTGCATCTCAAATAAGTAATGGCAGTTTATACATCAACAGACGCACTACCCGACTTCAAGAACCCTGTGATAACCATAGGCACGTTCGACGGGGTGCATATCGGTCACAAGACCATACTCAAAGAGATAGTAGACCACGCAAAGGAAGTGCAGGGAGAAAGCATATTGCTGACCTTTGAACCACATCCACGCAAGGTTATCTTTCCCGATAAGCCATTGCAGCTACTCACACCGCTTGAAGAGAAGCTAGAACTGGTAAAGGCTACAGGTGTAGACCATATCGTAGTAGTACCCTTTACTAAGGCATTTGCCAACCTGACCGCAGAGGAGTACATCAGCGACTTTTTGGTGAAGCAGTTCAAACCACACAGCATAGTCATCGGTTACGACCACCAGTTTGGCAACGACAGAAAAGGAGACATCAACCTACTGAAACAACTAAGTGAGCAATACCGCTACAAGGTGTATGAGATATCCGCACAACTGATACATGATGCCGCGGTAAGCTCTACCAAAGTGCGCAAGGCTGTAAGCTCAGGCGATATGACCGAAGCTGCCAATATGCTGGGCAGACCATACTCATTGACAGGAGAAGTAGTGAAAGGTGCACAACTGGGCAATACTATAGGCTTCCCTACCGCAAACATACACCCCAATAGCAGCGAACAGATACTACCTGCCAATGGCGTATATGCTATTAAGGCTATCTACAAGGATGATGTATATAATGCTATGCTGAACATTGGGGTAAGACCTACAGTGAGCAATGAACTATCACTACACATAGAAGCCAACATCTTCGACTTCGACCAAGATATCTACGGAGAACAGCTGACCATACAATTCATTACAAGGCTAAGAGACGAAGAGAAATTTCCGTCTATTGACCACTTAAAGCAACAGTTGGGCAAGGATAAAGAAGATGCATTAAATGCACTACTTAACTAAGTACCACCTCCATCTTACCTATCATCTCCTTTAGCAGCTCCGTATCAGATGCAGTGTTACCAATACCTACAGCATTAGCACTATACTTGCTCAGTAGTAGTATACAGTTGGCTAACTGATAGGGTTGAAACTTTTGAGCTGTAGCCAACAAGTGCCTCACCCTAGACGGATATGTACCCAAAGCACTGGCAGCCTCTTTCTCAGAGCGTCCTCTTAAGAACGATGCTTGATACAGCTTACCAAAATGATTGTAGAACGAACCTATAAGCAATGGCATAGGTGCAGACTTAGGGTTGGCTATAAAGTAGGATAACATTCGATATAGCTTCTCTTTATCTCCACTGGTCAGCGTTTCAGGAAACTCGAATACATTATAGTCCTTACTTACACCAATATACTTCTGTATCATATCAGTAGTAAGTGCAGGCTCATCAGGCACGTTTATACGCACCTTTTCTATCTCGTTCACTATCTTCTGTATATCTGCACCGAGGAAGGTAGCCAGTATCTCAGACTCTCTACGCCCTATCTCAAAACCGATAGCAGCACCATACTGCTGTATCCAGCCGGGTATTTGTACATCTTTTATCTTTTCAGAAGTATAGTAGTAGCCTTTCTCTTTAGCCAGCTTTAGCACTTTACTTCTACCATCAGCTTTCTTAAAGCGATTCTCTATAAGGAATATAGTTGTTGGAGATGGATTTTCAAGGTAACCTGCCAACTCTGCAAAGCCTCTCATCTGTGCAGCATCTTTCAGTATCACTACCTGACGCTCAGCAAACATGGGGAAACGCCTACAGGCATTCACCACCTCTTGCCACTCGGTCTCCTTACCATATAGCACTATTAGGTTAAAGTCTCGCTCTGCCTCGGTGAGTATCTTTTCTTCAAAGTAGTCTGTTACCTTATCAAGAAAATAGGTCTCTTCCCCATCTATAAGATATACAGGTGCGTACTCCTTACGCTCCAGCGATGTCATTAACTTCTGATAATCTGCAACCATAACTTATTCGTCAACAAATATAGGGTGAGGATCTATTTCCCCCATACCTTTTAGCTTTAAAAACACTCTTGCGGTGGTCAATACATCTCTCAGGCAGTATTTACTGATACGTTCCAGGTCTTTATCCTTCCAATATACAGCACCTACCATACTACCATCTATATCTTCTTTGGGTGATGGTATGCCAAATATCTCAGCCAATAGAGCTAGTGAGGTAAAGTTCTTATAGTCACCAAACTTCCATAGCTCCAAGGTATCGATATGAGGGTTCTCCCAAGGCTTTTTACCACTTAGCTGCATCACCGTAGGTAACGACTCTCCGTTCACTATCATACGCCTACACAGGAAGGGCACATCGAACTCTTTGATGTTGTGACCACAGAAAACCAACCCCGGATAACGCTCGGAAAATCGATTTAACATATTTTTAAATTCAGCCAAGAGTTCTTTTTCGTCATCATTGGCAATACTTTTGAGGCGGATATTCCACTCCCCTTTTTGATAGCTCATACTACCAAAACTGATACATACCACCTTCGCAAATTCAGCAAAGACGCCAGCTTTGTCAAAAAACAATTCTTCAGATGTTTTATCCTCATCATCTCCCTTCATCAAAAAACGAGACTTTCGGTCCCATTCTCTTTGCAAACCTTCTGTTAAATCTTCATATTGTTCTTTTAACGGAACGGTCTCTATATCAATAAATAAAATATGTTGTAACTTATCCATTATTAGTAGTGGCTATATTTGTACTAAACTAAAGCAAATTATATGAGCGAGGAAAAAAATGAAACTAGTTTTGATCAACCCGAACAAAACAACCCCACTCCAACACAACCTACTAAGAACAAAACGAACCTAATATTACTAGGGCTGGTAGCTGCACTTACCATAGCCGTGGTAGTACTGGGTATAAAGAATTACAATCTTTCGCAGAACCTTACTGTAGCACAAACGGACTATGCTATATCAGACTCTTCACGCAGGTCTGTAGAGATGGACTACCGTGCAGCACTGGTAAGGCTGGATGAATTGGTATCTAAAAACAGCCAGATGGATAGCATCGTTTCTAAAAGAGATGGTGAGATATCTAAACTAAGACGCCAGATTGATGCTATTGTAAAAGATAAGAATGCTACTGCTGCTCAGCTAGGCAAAGCAAAACGCCTTATCGGCCGCCTGAACACTACCGTACGTAGCTACGAGGAGCGTATAGCACAACTGGAAAGCGATAACGACCGCTTAGACAAAGAAAACGACCTACTGACCTACGAGCGCGATAGCACCGTTGCTGATAATGTAGGCTTACAACAGAAGGTACGCTTGGCACAGGTACTACATGCTTCTAACATAAGAATGGAGCCGATAAACCTGAAAAGAGGCGGCAAAAAAGAGAAGACCACATCAAGAGCTAGAAAGGTAGACATCTTGAGAGTGACCTTTGATATAGACGAGAATAGAATAGCTAGTGATGGTATGAAGCAGATATACATGCGTATTACAGCACCTAGTGGCAACTTATTGAGCAATGCTGCATACGGTTCGGGCATTACCGAAACCTATGATGGTGAGCAACTTAACTATACGCTATCAAAACAATTTGAACTAAAACAGAACACAGCAGTAAAAGACCTGGTTGTAGACTGGAATCAAGATAGTGACTACGAAGAAGGTACCTATCGTATAGAATTGTACCATAAGGGCTATAAGATAGGCTCGGGAGATGTGAGTCTTAAGTAAAAGCCTTTATTCATCACTATTCCATGGACCTGCAAGTATCGCTTAACAATTTTATAATGTAGCATTTCTTTTCAGTTCACAATAGCTGTTATATTATTGCGTCGTATTTGCAGGTTTTATGGAGTTATCAGGAAAGATATTGATTGTTGACGATGAACCGGATATAGTAGAGTTCATCAGTTACAACTTAAAAAGCAAAGGTTACCAGATAACCACAGCGAGCGACGGCGTAGAGGCCGTTAGAAAAGCAAAAGAGTTCCGTCCGGACCTTATTCTACTAGACAGAATGATGCCCAACAAAGATGGAAAGCAAACGCTGAAAGAACTTAGGCAAATGCCTGAATTCGATAACACTATTGTTATTTTCCTTACCGCACTTAGTGACGAGAAATCTGAGATCGAAGGTCTTACCGTAGGTGCTGACGATTATATCGCCAAGCCTATCAAGCCTGAGCTATTAGCTACAAGGATCAGTGCTGCTCTTCGCCGTTTCAAGAAAGATGAGGACGAAGAAGAGAAACTGGTATTTGGCGACCTTGAGATCAACAAGACCAAGTTCACGGTTACGTACAAAGAACAGGATATCCTACTTGCTAAAAAGGAGTTTGAATTACTACTTCTTCTTGCATCCAAGCCGGGTCGTGTATTCCTACGCAATGAGATATTACAACGCGTATGGGGTACTGACGTGATAGTTGGTGACAGAACGATAGACGTACACATTCGTAAAATACGTCAGAAGCTGGGCATCGACCTTATCACTACCGTAAAAGGTGTGGGATATAAGTTTGAAATGGCGTAGTTTTAGTCTATGTCGTTTCTTGATAGCAAGAATCTTACCCCAAGGCTGTTATCCTCTATCACAGCATTTACCATGGCTGTGGTTAATGCTCTATTGAGCTTATTACTCATCAATACAGAGTGGTATATACCATTAGTAGTATTTGTATTTACATTCGGTATTACCTATTGGCTATATCACTATACCCTACAGCGCTTTATTTACCGTAAGATAAAGTTGATATACAAGTTCATCTATCAGACCAAGGCTACCAAGAAGGAGGAATTCTTTTACAATAATATACTCCCTCAAAAGTCTATTGATGAGGTAAGTAAAGATGTACAGAAGTGGGCTACTCAGAAAAGAGATGAGATAGACATGCTTCGTGCCAATGAGCAATTCAGAAAAGAGTTTCTGATGAATTTAGCGCATGAGTTACGTACACCAATATTTACCGTACAAGGGTATGTAGACACTCTATCAGGTGGTGCCATCAATGATGACCAAGTGAACATGAAGTTCCTGAACAATGCATCAAAAGGTATAGACCGCTTGGTAAGACTAGTAGACGACCTTGATGAGATTTCTAAACTGGAGTCAGGTAAGATACCAATTATACAAGAGCCATTTGTGATACAGGAGCTTATTAAAGATGTATACGAAGAGCTATCCCTAAAGGCTAAAGAACGCAACGTAACATTGGCTATAAAGAAAGGTACAGAACGCCCGCTACAAGTACACGCAGATAAGCCTAAGATAAAGCAGGTGCTGGTGAACCTTGTAGAGAATGCCTTAAAGTATGGTTCTGACAATGGCACAATAACTTCAGGATGCTACGAGGTAGATGATAAACACATTTACATAGAGGTATCTGATGACGGACCCGGTATTGCAGAAGAGCACCTTGCCAGAATATTTGAGCGTTTCTATCGAGCTGACCGTAGCCGTAGCCGTACTATAGGAGGTACAGGTCTTGGGTTGGCAATCGTAAAACATATAGTGGAAGCCCACGGGCAAACTGTAACAGTAAGAAGTAAGGTAGGTGTAGGCTCTTCCTTCGGTTTCACACTAGAGAAAGCAAAAGAGTAAGAATTCCGTAAGAATCTGCTAATTAGTATAGTTATTAACGTAATTATATTACCATCGTCAAGCATTTTTGCTTAGTTTCGCGCGCATCTAAGTAAACAAATAATAGATCATGCCGGAAAAAATTACGTTATCGTCTGAAGGAAAATTAATAGTACCCAATAACCCAATAATACCTTTTATTGAAGGTGATGGTATTGGACCAGATGTTTGGAAAGCAAGCAAAATGGTATTGGATGCTGCTGTAGAAAAATGCTACAACGGTGAACGTAAGATAGAGTGGAAAGAAATACTTGCAGGTGAAAAAGCTTATAACCAGACCGGCGAATGGTTACCTCAAGAGTCACTAGACACAGCTAAAGAATACATCGTATCTATAAAAGGACCACTTACTACACCTATCGGTGGTGGTATCCGTTCTCTTAACGTTGCACTGAGACAACAGCTTGACCTATTCGTATGTCAGCGTCCGGTACAATGGTTCCAAGGCGTTCCTTCTCCTGTTGTTCACCCTGATAAGGTAGACATGGTGATATTCAGAGAGAATACAGAAGATATATACGCAGGTATCGAGTGCCAAAGCGGTACAGAAGAAGCTAAAAAGCTTCTTGCTTTCATCAACGATGAACTGAATGCTGGTGACAAAGTGCGTTTCCCTGATACAGCTTCATTCGGTATCAAACCGGTATCTAAAGAAGGTACGGAGCGTTTGGTACGTGCAGCTATAGACTATGCTATTGAGCACAAACGCTCTTCAGTAGCATTGGTGCACAAGGGTAACATCATGAAGTTTACCGAAGGTGGCTTCAAGATATGGGGATACGAACTTGCTGAGCGTGAATATGCTGACAAAGTATATACTTGGGAACAGTGGGGAAGAACTAAAAAAGAAAAAGGAGAAGAAGCTGCTAACGAAGAGCAGGCAGCAGCTGTAGCAGCAGGTAAGATCATCATAAAAGATGTTATCGCTGACAACTTCTTACAACAAATACTCCTTGCTCCTGAAGACTTCTCTGTAATCGCTACATTGAACCTGAATGGAGACTACATATCTGATGCATTGGCTGCTGCTGTAGGTGGTATCGGTATCGCTCCGGGTGCAAACATCAACTATGCTTCAGGTCATGCAATATTTGAGGCTACTCATGGTACTGCGCCTAAGTTTGCTAACACCAACACAATGAACCCATCTTCACTACTACTAAGTGGTGCTATGATGTTGGAATACATGGGCTGGACAGAAGCTGCTGAGTGCATCAAGCAAGGTATCGGTACGGCTATCATGAGAAAGAGGGTCACTATCGACTTCTACAATCTTATGAACGACGCTACCCTACTTAAGACCGATGAGTTTGCAGAAGAGATAATCAAGAACTTGCAGTGCTAAGCATTGCTAAATATATTGACCATACTATACTGAAGCCAATAACAACGCTTGCTGAAGTGGAGACACTATGCAAAGAAGCAATTGATAATCAATTCGCCGCTGTGTGTATTCCGCCCTACTACGTAAAAGCTGCTAAACGTATGCTAAACGATAGTGTGAAAGCCGCGACTGTTATTGGCTTCCCTAATGGTTATAACACAACAGCTACCAAGCTTTTTGAGATAGAGCAAGCTATTGCAGATGGTGCTGATGAGCTGGACATAGTGCACAACCTTGCGGCTATAAAATCTAGAGACTGGGTAACAGCTGCTAATGAAGTAATAGCATGTACCCAACTTGCTCATAAGCATGGCAAGGTCATCAAAGTCATAGTAGAGAGTGGTAGCCTTACCGATGAGGAGTTGATAAAATGCTGTGAGCTATATAGCCAAGCAGATATCGACTATATGAAAACCTCTACAGGGTTTCATGGTACAAGGGCAACAATAGAAGCAGTCGCTACCATGAGAAAGCATTTAGCACCAAATATTAAAATAAAAGCATCAGGAGGTATACGGGGCTATGCCTTTGCAAAAGAGCTGATAGATGCAGGTGCTAACAGACTAGGATGCTCTGCAAGCTTGCAAATAATAAAAGAGAGCGTAGCTTTGTAACCACAAGTTTATCTAATGAAACCTTTTTACAGCGTTATTGTACTGGCAATATGCCTTATGCATAGTAATAGCTATGCCCAAATGCAAGTATCTGAGGATACTAGTATGAAGAACGTTACAATACATGCTGACCCAAGGCTAGACCTGCTGCTAGAGAAGCACCGAAATGTGCAACTAGGTGTCATACGCCAAGGCAGAGGATACAGAGTGCAGATATATTATGGTAACGACCGTAGTAAGGCATCTCAGATAAAGGTAGACTTCATGCGCAGATATCCTGATGTGCGCGCTACATTATCATACATACACCCACAGTATAGGGTAAAGGTGGGCGATTTTGCCACAAGAAAAGATGCATGGGAGTTCTACAGAGAGATAGATAACATATTTAGCCCGTGCATGGTAGTACCTGATAAGGTCATAATAAATACTTTGAACAATGATTAATATAATTAAGAGCAAAGCCGAGCAATACTTTGAAGAAGTACGTGCTATACGCCATCATATACATGCTAATCCTGAGCTTTCTTTTGAAGAGCATAAAACTGCTGCCTTTATATCAGAGAAGCTAACAGAATATGGCATTGAGCATGAGACGGGTGTAGCAGGCACAGGTGTAATAGGATTGATAAAAGGTAAGAACCCTGATAAGAAATGTATCGCCCTAAGGGCCGATATGGATGCATTACCTATACAAGAGGCTAACGAAGTGTCTTACAAGTCTAAGAATGAGGGTGTGATGCATGCTTGTGGTCATGATGTGCATAGTAGTTGTCTATTAGGTATCGCTCGTGTACTGAACGACCTAAAAGATGAATGGGAAGGCTCTGTAAAGTTGATATTCCAACAAGGCGAAGAAAAACACCCAGGTGGAGCTAGCTTATTGATCAAAGCTGGCGTATTAGAGAATCCTAAGCCGGAAGCAATATTCGCACTACACGTATACCCACATATGCCTAGTGGCACTGTAGGTTTCCGTGCAGGTCAATACATGGCCAGCACCGATGAGATATACATAACTGTAGAAGGTAAAAGCGGACATGCTGCGCTACCTCACCAAACAATTGACCCCATAGCTATTGGTGCGCTTATAGTTACAGGTCTACAACAAATAGTTTCCAGAAAGGCTAACCCTATCATACCGTCGGTACTGACCTTTGGTAAAATAGAAGCAGGCTTTGCTACAAATGTGATACCTGACAAGCTGGAACTTTGGGGTACACTTCGCACCATGAACGAAGAGTGGCGTGCTGAGGCCCACCGTTTAATTAAAGAATTTGCAGAACATACTTGTGAAGCATACGGAGCTAAAGCAAATGTTCATATACCTAAAGGACATGCATCTCTATTCAACGACCCTGAAGTAACGAATAAAGCAGAGGGCTGGGCTAAAGAAATACTTGGCGATGATAATGTAAAGCAGTTAGACCTGAGAATGACAGGTGAAGATTTTAGCTTCTATACATTACATATGCCGGGTTGCTTCTTCAGGCTAGGTACTAATAAGAACAATGAAGAGTTCACAGCGTCTGTTCACAATGCTCATTTCGATATTGATGAGGATGCATTAAAGACAGGTATAGAAACAATGAGTTGGATAGCAATAAATGCACTAAAGTAAGTTATACTTTACTCCAAATAATTGAGGCGTTACATCCGCCAAAACCTGATGCTGTTTTCAATACATTATTGATAGCAGCATCTTGCATTTCAGTACATACCTTAACGGACTGAGAAACACCAAGACTATCATACCCTAGAGATGGTACTAACTTCTGTTGTTGTATACTCTCTAACACTATAGCACTTTCCAGCACCCCCGCAGCTCCTAATGTATGTCCGGTATATCCTTTAAAGCTATGTAGTGGTGCATGTAGCAGGTCTGCCAGCCCGAAAGCTCTGGCTTCCATTTCATCATTATATGGAGTAGCTGTGCCATGTGCTGATATCATATCTATATCACTGGCACTTAGTCCTGCTTGTTCTAATGTTCTTTTAATCGATAGTGCTAGCTCCTCCCCTGTTCTTGACGGGCCAGATATATGATTAGCATCGTTAGAGCTACTACCAGAGGCTAATTTAGCGAATGGCTTATAAGATGTATTATCTGTAGATAGTATTATAGTGGCTGCGGCCTCTCCAAGATTTATACCTTTTCTATCAGCATCGAAAGGACGACACGGTCCATCTGCTATTGCTTGAAATGACTGAAAGCCATTTAGTACAAACTGTGTAGACCTATCACAGCCTACTACAATAGCATGCTTATACCTACCTGCATCTAACAATCGTTGTGCATATACTAAAGATACAACTCCTGAAATACAGGCATGAGAAACAACTATGGGTTTAGTATCAACACCTACATGTTTTGCTATACGCTCTGCACTATTGTGTAATAAAATATTAGCATCTTCATTTTCTTCAAGCCACTCAATATTGCCTTTTGTTGTAGATAATATCAATGCCGTTTCCGAAAGGTCTATATCTTGTTCTAATCTCGATAAAGCATTTTTTACAGAGTAGATAGATAACTGCTCAAAGCCTGAGTATGTCTTATTACTATCTACAGCAGTACGTACATTCTCCCATTGAGTACTGGTCAGCTTACTTCCCCAAAAGGGAGCATTACTCATAGTTTCATCGTCATGAGCCTTAACTCCAGATGTTTTATTGACAGCTGCTTGCCAATGTGCAGCAGTATCTATGCCTATAGCCGATGTGATATTAGAACCTATTGCGTACACACTCATACTACTTCAGCCATTTTTCTTTCCAGTTGGTCATAAATTCAGGGAGAGTGAGCATTAACTCCATATCATCCTTACCCATAAACACCTGCACAGAACTACCTGTTGCCACTTGTTCATCCGTATCCAGATCCCATATAGAGTATCGGAATAGAAGCTTTGCTGCAGGCGTGTCTTCATAGGTTGTCTCCAACCTCACTTTGTGTCCGTATCGTAGTATACGTTTATAATCGCACTGTATACTTACAATAGGTACTACTATATTATTTCTGTAAAAATCCAGATACTTAAGTCCATAAGCTTCTCCAAACGCCTCTCGTCCATCTTCAAAATATCTTATGTAATGACCGTGCCAAACGATACCTAACGGATCAGCCTCACTAAACTTTACCTCAAGCTCTGTAGTGTGTGTTAATGTCTGCAATATTGTGTATTTAACCTTTCTTCCACTTCTTGAAGGTGCCTTTCTTCATATCTTTCAATGCAAGGTAAAATGGTTTTGCCCAATAATTACGGAATCCAAAACCACTAGCCTTTTGCTCCATTCTCTTAGTAAGTAATACCTTTTTAGCTTTCATATCTACAAAGGTCACCCACATAGATGCCTCTGCTTTACCTTTACTCATGCCCTCTACAAAGAACATCATACCAATACCTGTCTTACCTTGGAAGTTATATTTACTAACCAGCTTTTGCACTTTTTGCTCATCTAAAAGCTGATAGTCATTACCATTACCCGTAAAAAAGTCACGAGTTAGTTTATTATTTGACTTCTCTGTTATTTCGGTAGCATATGAAACATCAGACCTACCCACTGCTCCTGCCACATCATATTTACTCTGCTCGTTTATGAACAGATCGTTCCAAGCAACAAAATACTTATCCCTAAGCTCATCATTATTTATATCACCTACATCTTGCCACTGAGCCGCTTCACCTATAAAATGTACCTGAGAAAAATCAAGACCAAGCCATGTTATCTCTTCGCTGCCAAATATATCAGCTTTTGTCAGTTGTGCTTGTACTGCAATAGTTATTAGTAATGCAACAAATAATGATGTAAGCTTTTTCATAGTTTTTAATATTTATTATTCGTCTTCCGGTTTTGTAAATATCTTAAACTCGCATGTTGCTATCACTTCATCTCCACGCATCACTTTTCCCTTTGCTACATGCGCATTGAATATCTGGTGTACGGTTACTATCTCAGAAATGATCACGTCTCCTACTTTCGGTAATGCATCAACCTTTAGGTTCTTAAGTGCACCTATATAGCCAACAGGCGTCTTCTTCCCTTGTTGCTGCATATGATAACCAGTACCGGCAGCAGCAGTTTGTGCCATATTTTCTACTAAACCGCCAGCAGTTAGTGCTCCGTTCTTCACCATAATATTATCTTCTTTTATCTCAAAAGAAGTTCTGTACACCTCACTATCTGCTTGCAATAGTTCAGATACCATTACAAACGGTGGTCTTTGAGGTATGAAGGGTAATATGTCCGTGGTTGCGATCATCATGTTTTCCAAAAGTCAAAATAGTTAAACCATTGTGCAGGGAATTGTTTGATGTTTTGTTCCAATAGCGATATATAGTCCTGCAGCATGTTGTTCATGCCCTCTTGACGTGGGGCATCATACACTTTGGCGGGATACGCTTTAAAGTGGTAATGAAAGTTAGTTTCTTTAAATGCAAAAACAAAGCAAACAGGAGCTTTTAATTTTGCTCCGAGCATTAGTGGCCCAATTGGGAACTTAGCTTTTTCTCCTAAAAATTCAGCTTCTGTGGTTCTGTTTCCGGGACGAAAACGGTCTGCATGCAGGCAAACCAACTCATTACGATTAAGAGCAGCCATTATCTCATAGATGTGAGAAGTATCTTCTTTAATATAGATGACATTGAACGAGCGATTACTATCAAACTGATCCATATACTCTTTCATCTGCTCCGCTTCTCCGTCATACATCAGGATGTTAATCTTGGTATCCAACCTATTAAGCAAATGTCCCGCAGCTTCCCAATTGCCAAGGTGAGCACTTACCAGCATCCCTCCTTTACCATCAGCCACCATTTTTTCAATGTGTTCTATACCGTCATTCTCAAATGTAAGGTTGTGCTTAATGCCTGAAAGAATTGCGATCTTATCGATAAGCGTCTGTCCAAAGTAGATGAGATTCCTCCTTACCAGCTTTTTAGCATCATCGGTATTATACCCTAGCCTTTTATGATATAAGTATTTTAATGGCTTCACCGCACCAGGCACAAACCACAAATAGTATAACGTAACGAAATGCAATAAAGCATAGGCTGGCTTTAAGCCACCTACCTTCAATAACCATACAAATATTTGGTAACCCAACTTAGAGCCGCGTGAGCGACCTTCCCAGGTAGGATCATCAGGCATCTGCTGTCTCTAAACGTTTTGCTACGTAATCGTAAAAATCCTGAATTGTGACCATATGCTGAAAATCCTCTGGCTTCACTTTAAAACCAAAGTTCTGCTCAATAACTACAACAAGGTCTATATAGTCTAAGCTATCAAGGTCTAATGTTGTCTTTAGATCAGCTTCCGGAGTTATAGCCTGCTCATCTACTTCAAAATCTTCGACCATAAAAGAATTGATACGGTCAATTATTTCTTGCTGATTCATAT
>CAZPDA010000018.1:0-25651 GCA_964585115.1 uncultured Flavipsychrobacter sp. | reverse complement strand
TCAATTCTTAGTTCACGTGGATGCAACATCTCTTTTATCTTATTTCAGGTATGGAGATACCCGTTATTTTACGATATAGGTCAATGGCGTATAGGTCGGTCATGCCCGAGATAAAGTCTACTACCGATTGTATATCTGCATACAAACTCACTCTCTCTCTTGTTATTGGGAACTGGCTTGGTACCAGTTGTAAGGTCTTTTTCGATTTGCTGGCTTTAGGGTATAGCACGGCTTGTACGAATTCCTTCAGCAATCCGCCAATCACATTATAACCCGCTATTTCTATCTCGACTACCGATTTATAATTGTAGATATACTTTACTGAGAAAGCATTGATGTCATCTATCAACTTTTGTTCGTGCTTTGGTAAGCATTTCAAAAGGTCTTGCTCCAAACATCCTGCCAATAAAGCCTCTTCATTTTCCATAAAGGCTTTGGCTAGTTTATCCACCATTAAGCCTATCCACATAGCACGTAGGTATTGTGCTTTTTGGTTGGCATCTCTCAGCTTGTCCATCTTGCCCTTTACATATTCTGTAGTGGCGTAAGTGCCCGAATGTTCGAAGAAAGGCAAGAACAATGCTTCCATCTGCTCCATGCTCACAATGCCCAAGCGATGTGCATCTTCCATATCTATGATGCGGTAGCAAATATCATCGGCCGCCTCGGTTAGATACACAAATGGATGGCGTGCATATACGCTGCTATACCCTTCTTTCTTTGGGATGCCCAAGGTCTCTGCTATAGACCGATAGGTCTCCCACTCGCTATCAAAGAAGCCAGACTTCTTTGTTGCCATTAGTCCCGTACTCTTTTTAAAGCCCTCGCTAGAGCTACTAGGGTACTTTACAATAGATGCCAATGTGGTATAGGTAAGGCGATAACCGCCTTCTTCCTCTTCGTTAAAGCTATCGGTAAGTGTGCGTAGTGCGTTGGAATTCCCTTCAAACTTTTCAAAGTCTTTCAGTTGATTTTTGGTAAGCGCACTATGTATAATGTCTTTCGCCTCGCCTTCCAGCTCTTCAAAGTATGTTCTGATAGCATCCTCGCCCGAATGTCCGAATGGTGGGTTGCCAATGTCATGCGCCAAACATGCTGCTGCTATAACTGATGGCAGTTCATATCTATAGAAATCTCTAAATCCTTCTGACTCATTCTTGTATTTATCTGCAATGGCGTCGCCTACAGCTTTACCTAGCGAGCGCCCTACCGATGCTACTTCTAAGCTATGCGTCAGCCTATTGTGTACAAACACTGCACCCGGTAGCGGAAACACCTGTGTTTTATTTTGTAGCCTGCGAAATGCAGACGAGAAGATAATTCTGTCGTAATCTCTCTGGAAAGACGTACGCACCTGATCTGTGTTCTTTTGCTTGTTCACAGGGTCGCCCGTACGTCTGGCACTATATAGTTTACTCCACTGCATCATAACTTCCTAATATTGCTAATAGCTAAAAATATTCGTTCTAATATTGTTCTTCTTGGTCTAGTAGTATCGAAAAAATTAGGATTAAACGTTACATCATCGTCACTTTCAGTAATTTCTTCTGCAAAACTAACAGGGTCAAAATCATTTTTCGGGCACGTGATTCCTTGAAAATGTTCTATCACGTGCTTTTGATCTAATAGCAGTCCTTCTGTATTTATTCCTGCTAATTTCAAAACCCCAATATATCCGTAATCCCCAATCGTAATGTTATATTCAGGCCATTTACTCAAACAAGATTCTTTTAACCCAAATTCATATTCATCAACATATAGCTCTCTATTATCTACATCAATTACAATGGTGCTGCAAGACCTATAATTTTCTTCTTTGTGCAAATCATACCTGCTTTTCTCTAACAGCAGCTCAATTATATCTTGACCATACATTAAAATGAGACTAGTGAATATATTTTGAGTCTTTCGCACTTCAATTTTATCCGCCTTTTTTATTACAATAACTGTCTCTACCCAATCTTCAACGACATCATTTATAATGTCTATTTTTTTAGCGGCAATAAAATCAGGTAAATCTTGTTTTGAAGTATAGTCTATAGTTAAGATATTCTCAATATCATGCATTCGGTTTTTAAGATGCTTTATTTTCCATCCTTGCCATTTGTTGGATAACTGAACAAGGTAATGCTCAATAACAGAAGTATTTTGCTCAAAATGCAAGCTCCAGAAGTATAATTCTTTTTGGGAAATATCGACAACGACACACCCTTCCATCCAAGCAACCTCCATCAATTCATCAACTTCCTGGCAGCTAGTTACATATTCCAAAAACCGTTTAGGTCCTAAATACAAGTCTTTTGCAATGGTTAGAGCATGATAATGTGTATAATAGTATGCTACTTTGTTTTTTGATTTGATAATATAATTTCCTCGTTGACCCATATACAGGCTGTAAAGATAAAATAATGCAACTTTGTTCAACCTTATAGAAGCTTTGATTGTTTTTACGACCGCTAAACGCAAAATATGACGAAGAAACTCGCATTGTTGTTGTCCATATTCATTAGTCTGAGTGCCTCGGCACAGAGGCTAGGGCCTGTTGGTACACTATCCGGTAAAGTGATAGATGTGAAAACACAAGAGCCTTTGCTTAGTGTTACCGTGAAGCTGGATGATACCAATATTGGTACAGTGACGGATATTGACGGGAACTTTACCATCAAGAACATACCACCTAAAACATATAGCGTTACGGTACAGTCAATAGACCATAAGAAGCAGACCATATATAATGTGGTCATTACATCGGGTAATACACAGATACTGAATGTAGAGATGGAGCCGAATAGCATCAGCTTGAACTCTATCGTGATACGCAGCAAGCCGTTTCAGAAGAGTGCAGAGACGCCTTTGTCTATCCAGTCATTATCGGCACAAGAGATAAAGAGTAACCCCGGTGGTAACTTTGATGTGAGCCGTGTGATACAAGCCTTTCCCGGTGTAGGTGGAACTTCGGGTTCGGTAGGGGGCTATCGCAATGACCTTATCATACGTGGTGGTGCGCCTAACGAGAATGTTTATTATTTAGATGGAATAGAAGTACCTGTTATCAATCACTTTGCTACGCAAGGTAGTGCAGGTGGTCCTACGGGTATTGTCAATATCTCTTTCATTGATGATGTTACATTATACACAAGTGCTTTCCCTGCTCAATATGACAATCCGCTATCGGGTGTGTTACAACTGAAACAACGCCAAGCAAACCCTGACAAGGTACAGCACAATGTGAGGCTAAGCGCAACAGAGCTTGCTTATACTTTGGATGGTCCTATTAAGAAAGATAAGCTCACCTTTATGGCTTCGGCAAGGCGCTCTTATCTGCAACTCTTGTTCGAGACCTTGAATGTGCCTATCAGCCCTTCTTACTGGGATTTTCAATATAAAATAGACTATAAGATAAACGACAAACTACGTTTCTATACTTTAGGTATAGGGGCAATTGATAAGTTCTCTTTCAATACACCTGATGAGCTTAGTCCTGAAAATATCTACACGTTAAGAAGCAATCCGCTTATCAACCAATGGAGCTATACCAATGGCTATGGTCTTAAAGGGCTAACAAAGAAAGGGTATTGGAATCTTACTTTCAGCCGCAATATGCTGAACAATGAGCTGGATAAGTTTGAGGACAATCAAAACCCTAATGAGAACGAACGTATACTAAAGATACGCTCGCAAGAAGCTGAGAACAAGATGCGCTTTGTGTGGAATAAGTACTATGATAAGTGGAGCTACAGCTTTGGTGCTATGGTACAGTACGACCAGTTCAATAATGATATTTATAACCGCATCCGCAATGAGGTGCGCGATAGTAATGGTGTCATCGTTCAGCCTGCGGTCGTCGTACAAGGAAATACGAATTTAGATTTCTTCCGGTATGGAGCTTTTGCACAAGTAGCTCGTAAGTTCTTCAAAGAGCGATTGAATGTATCGCTAGGCGTACGTGCCGATGGTAATACCTTTACCGATGATGGCAATGATGTTGCTAAGACAATATCTCCACGCTTGGCAGCTTCTTATTTGGTGTCAGAAAATGTGAAGTTGAATGCATCCTTTGGTCGTTACTATAAGATACCTCCTTATACTATCCTAGGCTATCAGCAGAATGGTACGTATCTCAACCAAGATGCTCGCTACATTCAGAGCGACCACTATGTAGCTGGCGTAGAATACCTGCCTTGGGATGGTGCTCGTTTCTCGTTGGAAGGCTTTTATAAAGAGTATTCAAACTATCCTGTTTCTCTATTGGATAGCATATCGCTTGCAAATAAAGGGGGCGACTTCAATGTGTTGGGTAATGAACCTATTATATCACTCGGTGCAGGTAGAAGCTATGGTGTAGAGTTCCAGTTCCAGCAGAAGTTTACGAAGCGTTTCTTCGCGATACTTTCTTACACTTATTACAAAAGTGAGTTCTCCAACCTTGATGGTACCTACGAGCCAGCCTCTTGGGACAACAGACATTTATTATCATTCATAGGTGGCTATAAGTTCAAGCGTAATTATGAGATAGGAGTTAAGTTCCGCTATCAGGGTGGTGCACCATATACACCGTTGGATATAGAAGCTTCGCGTGTTAACTATTTAAGCACAGGTGCAGGCGTACTGGATTATACGATGTTCAACGACAACAGACTGGCATCATTCCACTCTATGGATATACGTGTAGATAAGAAATGGAATTTTAGAGGATGGACGCTAGACCTGTATCTGGATGTCACCAATGTATACCGCAGTGCACAACCACAGTATCCGCAATTTACCTTTGCACGCACGGCAGACAACAGTGCCTTTAAAACAACCGATGGGCAGCCACTACGCCAAGACGGTAGCAATGGTACGCCTTATATAATAGACGATGCAGACCCTGTTGTGATACCTACTATAGGGTTCATAGTGGAGTTTTAGATAAGCTTATAAAATATTGATACTTAGCCTCGTATTTGCGAGGCTATTTTATTTTGAAAAATTTCTCCAACTTCAGGCAACCCTTTTTCTTGATCCCGCATTTATATTAACAGAGTGCCAAACCGATAAACAACTAGTTGACCAATACAAGTACCATAAACGAACGTACGGCCATAGAAGAGTGCAGAAACCAGAACCGTTTCGCGCAGAAGTACTTCTTTGACCGATACTCAGAGCAGATGATGCTCTTGTGTTTGCGGTACATCAAAGATCAGGAGGATGCTCGGGAGGCATTGATGGATGCTTTTTGCAAGTTCTTTAAAAATATAGATCAGTTCACTTGGCAGGGAGAGGGTAGCGTGAGTGCGTGGCTGAAGAAGATAGTGGTGAATCAATGTTTGATGCATCTACGCAAGCGTAAAGACCTCATAACTCCAAGCGATGATATGGGGGTGTATGAAGATGCATCGGACATGGCTAATGCTATAGACCAATTATCAGCAAAAGAGATAATGGTTTTAGTACATGAGCTGCCTTCAGGGTATCGTACAGTGT
Organism: uncultured Flavipsychrobacter sp.; assembly: GCA_964585115.1. Lineage (GTDB taxonomy): Bacteria > Bacteroidota > Bacteroidia > Chitinophagales > Chitinophagaceae > UBA5543. Next base: position 20,185 of record CAZPDA010000018.1, on the reverse strand, counting down.
TCAATCTATATGTGTTTGAAGGGATGACCCACAAAGAGATAGCACAAGTACTGGATATATCTGAGAATACATCTAAGTCGCAACTGCATAAGGCAAAAGCAATGCTGAAAAAACAATTAACGAACGTTCACAAAATCAATAGGTGATGGACAAAGACTTTGAAAAAAGACTGAAGGAGAAAATGGATAGTGCTTCTTTGAAGGATATCATGCCAAGCTTTGATAGCGAAGCTACTTGGGCAGAGATAGACGACCGTATGTCTGCTAAGAAGAAGCGCATTGTACCTGTATGGTTCAACTATGCAGCAGCAGTAGCCGTAGGCCTTTTGTTGGGTGGAGGATTAGTGAAAATGTGGTGGAGTGATACAAAGGTCATAACATCACCAACTGAGGTCATCGTAAAAAAAGTACCTACTACCATGACACCTATTGATACTATGACCAACGAGGTAGACGTACAATTATCTACCAAGTTATCTGCTACTACACAACTAAGATCGGTAACGCCGAACCAACATATAGCTAAGACCAAGACCAAGACGGACAAAGTAGAAACTACTAAAACACCTATAGAACAAATAACCACTGTAGACACACAAGAAGTATTGGTACAAGCTCCGGAGCGTAATGATAAACCAATAACACCTACACCAGAAGTGAAAGATAACGTGATAGTGAAAACAACTACAAGCCCTATTAAGAAGAAAGCAGTGCACCTGCTGGATATTGAGAATGAAGATAGAGGTACAGTGCTCAATAATGAGCAACCTGCACAGTCTACACAGTTCTCTAGAATGGTGAAACAAGTACCTGTACAGAAGTTGGAGACAGGACCTCAAGGACAACCTATTATGCTTAGAAACATCTTAAAGTAAACACAACAATGAAACAGCTTAGATATATAACCTTACTACTTTTAGTATCGTGCAGCTTGAGTGCATCGGCACAACAAGTAGTCTCTAAGAACCCAGTGAAGAATGAGCAGGAAGTAAAGGATAAGTTATTCAACCTGAGTGAGGATAAACAAAATCACTTTTTTAAGGTGGCATTGCCTGATGACAACTTTTTGTTGATAGATTTCTATAGAATGAGCTATTGGCCTGATAGCTCAGACCTGCAGACCATATGTGATATAGCTGCAAGCACAGTAGATAATGTACAAGGCTCTTTTGATAACCCTAATACGTCCAAATTAGTAAGCATCCATGCGCCTGCAAGTAATAAACCAATAACGGTAAAGCTAAAAGATAATGACGATGGTTCTGAATTGATGGTTATCAGCAAAGGAGAGTCTTCTCCACTAAAGGTAGGTATGGATACAGTAAGAGTTTTGAAGACCTACAAAAAAACAAAGGACAAAAAAGAGGACAAAGAAGTATTAGCACAAGTACAATACACCTTCATACTAAAAGACCTAAGCGACATGAGTGTTATTGCAGGTAATAAAGCAATAATAAAAGATGTAGCTGAAACGCTGGATAAAGTTGTGAAAGAGAAACGTAGTAAATGGAATAAGCAGGATGTTTGGTATCATAAAATAGCTGTAGACTATAAGCCAATGGAAACGAAGAATAGTAAGAAGCTTGTTATTACCAACCCTGAGTCTCCAGGCATTTTCAAAGGAATTGACTTTGGTTATTATATCGGTGCTACAATATTCAGAAATACAGTAGCTCCTAGTTTAGAGGTAGGAGGGTCTTATCAGTTTCCGCTTAGGCAAAAAGAGTTCACATATTTTAGGGCATCACTGGTTTTAATACCTCAATTTGAAAAAGTATCCCAGTCGCAATATGACTTTTACAACACTAACTTTGTATGTGCTGAATTTGGCTCTTTGATCAACAGGCCTAACTCTGCGGTGCCTATATATACTGCATCTTTAGGCTTTGGCTATATGTTTAGCGATCATCCCTCTCTGGAACCACACAAAGGTTATAAGATGTTTTTTCATTATGGTGTAACGCCCGCAGTCAGAGTTACTGCTGACTTATATCTTTTAGATATTAAAGGGCAAGAGAACCAAGTTTGGTCAGGCTTAACTGTGGCTATGAAATTATTCTAATGCTAACAGAGGTACTTACTGCACACCCGTTGCTGTTTTAAGTGAGTTAAGCAATTGTTCTTCATCTTTTGCCAAATATGTATCACTGTTTATAATCTTCTGCACATACTTTCGGGCATTAGTATTATCACCTTTAGCATAGTACCCTTCAGCTATATACAGGTATGGTCTCGTATTATTTTTGTCAACTTGTATAGCCCTTTCCATAATAGAGATAAGCATATCTGCATTGTGTTTATTACTATTTCTTCCTAGTACATAATGATAGCACATACCATACAAGTATAAACCAAAGCCGTCTAATGGTTTTAGCTTGGTATAGGTGGCCATTTGTTCAGCAGCACTTTCAGGGTTGCCTAGCATCAGGTACATGTTAGCTAGCCCGCTGTATGCACCTGCCATATCTGCGTCCATAGATATGGCTTTATCGAATAAGAAACGTGCACTATCCAATGCGCTTTGTTGTTCTTGTTCAGTTTTTGCCGAGCTAGCAACTTCTATATAGGTAGAGCCCAATGCAGTAAGTGCTCTAGGGTTTTCGCTTAGCTCGTCATTATAAGACATAGCAGGTAGTAAAAGTTTCTTGGCTGCCTTGTAGTTCTTCATTGTGTTGTAGAACATAGCTGCATGTATCGGTGCATTGATATTCCGTTCTCTATCTTCCATGTCAGATAGTGGGTTAAGCAGCTTAGTCACAAGTATAGCCCATCCCGGATCAGGATATGCTTCGGGCCAGCTGAAGAGCTTTTGTATACTAAGGTCTTTATTAAGTCTTTCATTTTCCTTGGTGTCTTTTAGATATATAACAGACACAGGGTCTACATAGATCAGGTTGTAGCCACGCCCCCAATAGAGTACCTGTTGCAAGCCTGTAAGCTGCGATGTGCTGAGTACTATATAATTGAAATGATACTGAGAGTCCAGATCGTAGAACTTGTTGGGTGTTGTGTATACTTCAAAATATTTATCGAAGAACTCTGATGAGAAGATGTCCAGATCTCGCAGATCTATGAACGACTTAAAATCAGGATATTGATCCCACAATAAATAAGACGATATAAAATAATCAGAAAAAGCAGGTCCTTCTATATTATGTCTCTTGATGAACTCTGATGCTCCAAGTGGATTGTGCAGCATACTTACATGTGCGCCATATCGGTTAGGAGATCTTGTGAACTTGTAAAACCCATCACTAACTACACTCATATAGAACAAGCCTGCTAGTACGACACTAATGATCGCCGCTCTTTTAGATAGTTGGGTGTAAAACCCTTTATGCTCGAGATCTAGTTTCTTAGCTACCCAGTGTAGCATTATAGCATAGGATGGCATTAATACTATCTGTGCAAAAGGTATATTCCTGTTTGCGGATAAGGATAAGTAACCCGTTAAAGGGATCAATATCAAGTAACCTATTAGTTGTGGTGTATAGTTAAGGGTCTTTTCTTTTTTGTTGATAATGATACGTGCTATCCAGAAGACGCTTACCAGAGCTAGCAGAGCTATATGCACTTCTGCTTGTAGTGTCCAGTATTGTACCTGCTTAAAAGAGTAAAGTTCTGTGGTGTACTTATTAGCACCTAGCTGACGAAATATTTCAAAAGGTTGTAGCCACAATTGTATACCATTAGGGTTCAAGAGTATCGCCACTGCCGCTGCTCCAAACACAGCGCTTAGCCTAATGGCTTGCTGTAGATATACCTTTTCTTTGTTGATGATGTAAGACAGGAATGCACTACCTGTAAACACACCTATTATCACCATACCTACAGGATAACCTTCATGCATATTTGCCCACAAACATTGTAGTAATGCTAATGGTGCTATCTGATTCCAGCTTAGCTCCTTGCCTCTCCATAGTACAAAAAGGTATACTATCGTTAATAAATGGCTCACCATCTCAGGACGTCCTGCCATCCTATATTCTGATAATCCTAAAAATAGCAATGCCGCAAGTACAGCTGCAAAAGTAGAGATAGTGACCTTGAAGCGGTCTGCCATTATAGCTAGTATGCGAAACAGTAGGTAGACCATCCCTACATTGAATAAACCTTGTAGTAGCAGTACTCCATGAGGACCAGCTACTTTTTCCAATGCTGCTATTACTACTTCATACAGCCACTTTACATTCACCCAACTTGCACCTTCTGCCGTGTAAGAGAACATGTCTGTTTTAGTAACAGTACCATTTTCCAGCATCCACCTGCCGGTAAGCAATTGCCACCATACATCAGGCTCTCTAAGCTGCTTTAAGCCAAGAACAAATGCACATAGATATGTGATAATATGTGGTAGTCTGAAAAACCTCTTTTGCATGCGATCCTATTTTCCGGAAATGAAAATAAGCAATCCATGCTTGCACAAAAAATAAGGGCCGACAAAATATAGCCGACCCATAACCTACATACCCACTTGAAACTATAAATTCTTTCTACTGACTATTGTACCAGCGTAGTAGTACCAATATCAGTTACCTGACCGTAGGTCACATTTATATTAGACAAGGTCACATCAGTGTACAATGCTACAGAAGCATCAAGTGTTACACTATAAGTACCTTGAGGTAGTCCTTTTATGATGAAGAAACCATCAGGGTTAGGGATGGCAGTATAAGTATCAACGCCATCAGTTACGTATACAGTAGTTAAAGCTGCTGCCGGGAATACATACCCTTTTATTTGTCCGTTTGTAGTAGCTGAAAATGCTCTTACTACAGGCTTCAGGTTGTATTTGCCATTACCCGTCTCTACTATAGAGTTGCCTGCATCAAAGTCTATCCAAAACTCATACGCACCACCTGCTACTAGTTCTTCTTGCAGGTTCAGCTTCAAGCCACTCTGCTGTGCAGAAGGTGTATTTAATGCATGGGTTTGTCCATTTACTACTACTGAGTTATTGCTACCTAATATCAGTCTTATCTGTCCTACTTTACCTGCTGGTAGGTCGGCCGTTACTAATAAGGTATCTAATCCGTTTCTGAAATCAAGCAAGTTATAAACACCCGGACGTACAGGAGTAAGCTCTACAGCTGCGCTACCTTCTATAGTTACTTCTACGCGCTGAATGTCTATATATACTGCATCATAATCTCCGGGAGCATCAGTAAGACGCATAGTTACTTTTGCTGTACCTCCGTTTGGTTCGGGAGTGCTATCATCGCTACTACAGCTAAAAAGAAATAATGTTCCTGCTATTACTAAAAGTGTAACAATAAAAAAATTCCGTCTCATAATGTTTACCTTCTCTATCATAAAAAAATGTTTTGGTATCATGTGTTATTTCAACGGTTGCTATGGATATTTATACAATGGTTTTAGAATGGTAACCGCTATATTTTTCTAAAAGAATGTTAAAGCAACTTCTCCGTTGTGTTTAATCAGTAACACATATTATAATCAAAAGGTTCATCAAAAAAATAAAAAAAGCGGAGTGTTTCACTCCGCTTACTATATACTAAAAAACGATACTTAGGTTGGATTATTCTGCTTTGTTATTGTCCGTATCGTCACTCGAGTCGTCGTCTTTACTTTTGTTTATCATACCAAGAAAGTACAGTGTAGCACCCTCTCCCCAGAAAGGTTTTGCTATGTCGCTATCATCGCTATTAGCATATAGGTTTTGAGCTTTTTCAAAGTATGGCTTCGCTTTCTTTGGTCCGCCTCCAAACATCTTTGGTGTATAGTAGGTAGCGGTTCCTTTTAGGTAATAGATACGTGGGTTGTTCTCATTTACGTCTTTAGCCTTTTTTAGATTCTCGTCAAATATCTTACCGTATTTCTGCCAGCGGTTGCGTCCATCTACAGACATACGAGCTTGTGCTATCATAGCCCGCATTACATATATCTCATCGTTCTCTTCACCTAGCAAGCTTACAGCTTCTGCCAGTTCAGCTTCTGCTTCGTCTACTAGTGCATCACGTTTAGTAGCATCTTGTAGCATATAAGAAAGCTGAGCCTTGCCATAAGCGTTGTAGTAATGTGTTACCCATTGGTCATTCCACTTCTTAGCTATTAGCCCCAGCTTGTTGCTCAACTCGGTTCTCTTATTCACATCATTGTAGCTAGTGTCAAATTCAATAAAGGTTTTTTTCAATACAGCATTCATGTCTTGCGCCTGTACTCCTGCAAAGGATAGTAGTGCAAATGCTGCTAATAAAAGGTAGCGTGTCATAACAGTTTGTTTTAGTTAATGGTTTTATGTGTTTTAAAGTTCGTCTAGGTCGAAGGCTGATAGCGAGAAGTTTGCACCCACAAATATGGAGCGGTATATCGCTGGTTGTATCGGATAGCGCTGCCCGTTAGAGAATCGATAACCAAATATGTTTTTATTGTTTGTGATGTTGTCTACACCTCCATACACTACTACAAACCACTTGCCAACAGATGTTAAATAGTTGATGGTCGTACTTAGGTTATGGAAAGCAGGCGTTAGGTCTCCATAGAACTCTGTGCTGTTCGGGTCGTAGTAAGGTCTGCCACTTGCGTAGCTGTAGGTAGTATTTATTTGTGTTTGTATCTTCTCTATATAGTATTTGGTTACTACGTTAAGGTTGTGCGTAGCTATAAAGTCTGGCTGAGCTTCCGCTATATAGTTTTTGAATAACCTTCTGGTATCAATATAGCTGTACGATATCCAGTAGTCACCATTCTTTACAGTTTTCTTATCTCTCCAAAACAGCTCTACACCTTGAGCATAGCCATACCCGCAATTGTCTATACTACCTACAGGCACGCGGAATGTATTAGGGTCGAACTGTCCATTCATTTTTTCACGTACCAGTTGGTCATAGTCTTTGTAGTAAGCCTCTAGCCTTAGTGTACGGTCATTCTTCACATACTGGTAGTTAGCTATATAGTGTATAGATTGCTGTAGCCCTGGTCTTGCTCCTAATAAGAAATATTGAGGGTCTGCCAGCTGGTAGAACATACCAGTAGCTATTGAGAAAGTACCATTAGCTCCTGCTCTGAATGCTGCTGCAAACCTTGGTGCCACATAGGTTTCTGATACCAATTTGCTATTAGCCACACGCACACCCGGCTTTAGTGCCAACCAATATATAGGTGTCCAGTCTGCCTCTACATATCCTGCTATTTGTGTTTCAGTAAAATTGGTATTGAAGCTGGCAAAGGTCCTATCGTAGTTGAACTGTTGTAGCTCTGTACCCATTAGTATAGATAGTCTGGTAGTAGCATAATACTTTGCTTCTAGCCTTGCCTGTGCTCTATAGTCTTTTGATAAGCTTGGTATGGTGTCAAACTGTGCATCATCTTCATTATTACTATAGCCTATTGCTACAAATGTACCCCACTTCTTGCTTAGCATTTGCTGGTAAGAGACCGTAGAGTAAACCGTTCTGTTGGTTAGTCCAAAATCTAGTGTTTGGCTACCGTCAGCAGGGTTGGGCAGTCTTGTGCCGCTGCTAAACTGCTGATAGTTTGCCATCACTTTTAGTATACCGTCTTTGTTTGGCTTGTAGGTGAACTTGGTAGAGCCACCATACCCTGTTGGTACATCGTAAAAGTCGAAGTTGGTTTTGGCTATGCCGTAGAACGGACTAAGGTTATTATAATAGGCCGTACCATCTATACTGGTTTTGTCATATACCTTAGAGCCGGACAAGTATACACCTGCCATATTGATGCCCGCATTGATAGTACTCTTGTCAGGCTGGTCGTTAGTGTTCAGCTCTAATACCGATGATAATGCCTGCCCGTAGCGTGCGCTATATCCGCCACTACTAAATGCTACTCCTTTGAACTGAAAAGGACTGAATCTACTCCTTGCAGCCACACCGGGTGCTGTACTTAGGAAGGCATTTTGTGCTACCAACCCATCTATCACTACCGCGGCCTCACTAGCATCACCACCACGCACGAACAAGCCCGTCTGCGAACCCTGCTGCTGTGTACCTGGTAAGGTCTGTAATGCTTTTACTACATCTGCATTTGCGCCTGCTGTAGTTACTATATCTAGTGGCTTTAGTACTGCTTGCTTACCGCTGGATGCCTCAAATGCACCTGCTGACACGGTCACACCCTCCAGCATATTGGCATTCACCTTCATCTTTAGCACTATATCCTTTATATCTCCTTTTATTGTGATGGGCATTCCTGCGTTTTGGTAAGTCACTTCTGTAGCCACCAATACTTGCTCTCCCGTTTCGGTAGTAGAGAAGCTGAAGGAGCCTGAACTATCAGTAGTAGCACCATCTATCGTATTATCCAGATACACGCTAGCCCCTACTACAGGTGCGCCACCTTTGCCTATTACCGTACCACTTATAGTGCTTTGTGCATAGGTAGCTAGGGTGCATAGTGCCAGGACAGCGGTTAAGAATATTGCTTTGTTCAATGTAAAGGATTTCATCATATTCGCAGTATTATATTAATACTAATGGTAATTTAGTATGGCACAAATCTAAGCATGACATTGTTATGACAGAAAAATATTTCGGTTAGTTCTTTTCAGCCGTCGGTGAATGGCATCCTGTGGGCGGTAAATGATTAAATTCTACATTAAGTTCTGATAATGCTAAACATATCTTAAAACTTTGGCATGTAGATTGTACTTGTGTGATTTGTATAAAAACCATTTGATCCTATGATACGCACTATCGCTACAGTCCTTTGTTTGGCAACTCTGCTATTTACCTCTTGCATGGCGCCTCGCACTTATTTCCCAGACCGCGTGCATACACCACAGCTCACCCAGAAAGGAGACGCTAATGTAGTCGCTTCCATCAAAATGCAAATAGCTGGTGGAGGTGTCAACGAGAATGATGATGCAGGACTGAACCTTAATAGTCCACAGTTAGATGCTTCTTATGCAATAGGGGAACATGTAGGTCTGTTCACTTCGCTCAGAACCATCATCAACTACAAGCAGTATGAGCCTGATGATAATTTCAATAAAGACTTTTATAATACCATAGGTGGTGTGCAGAATGGCTATCGTGTAGATGTGGGTGCTGGGCTCTTCACTAAAGTAGGAAGTAAAGGTCTGGTAGAGTTTTATGGAGGGTTTGGTATGGGCTACCTAGACCGTAAGGGTAAGAAACTGCCTAACCTCGATTTCAATACACGATACTATAGAATATTTGTACAGCCGGCGGGTACATTCTACGCTCGTAAGGGATATACTATAACATGGGGTATGCGTATTGCGCTACAGCGTTATTACAACTTTAATAGCAGCGACCCCTATATGGAGAACTATATAACTACAGAAGACTTTTTTGTAGGCACACCCGAAGGTCAGTCCTTAACATCAGGGTTCTACCCTATGGTTGAGCCGTTTGTCAATTTTCAATTCGGAGCTTGGGAGTGGATGAATATAAACCTGCAAGTAGGAGCAGGGGCAAGCCCTGTGAGTAGATACTTCAATAGAATGCCTGGTGGTGGTCATATAGACTTGGGCGTTACACTAAAGAAACCTACGGGTAAGAAGAAATAGTGTCTATACCTGCACCAGCTCTTTACGGATGTCTTTTAAGTATTTACGCTCTATCGTTTTGCGTGGAGTGATGTCTACACTGTAGCCTAGTAGTTGTTGCAATTCATCTTCAAGGTCTACTATGCGTATACCTATGGGGTTTTTAAAGGTCACCAAGAGGTCTACATCTACATCTGCATTGCCCTCGCCCTTGCTGTGCGGACCAAATACGGCTATATCACTAATGCTATACCTACGGTAAAGAGATGTCTTTGCAGTTTTCAGCTTTTCTACTATTTCTATATCATCACTCATATCTATAATATACGAAAAAATAGGGAAATGAGGGTAGCTGCTGAAAGTTCACTTATATCCGATTGAATGAATAGAGTAGTCATTTTACTTTTGTAAAAAGCTTTTAGGCAGTAAATTCAATAAAATTTAAACTATGCCTAGAAAAGACCTTTGGACTAGAGAACAAACTATTATCGCTTTTAAACTGTATTGTAGTATACCTTTTGGTCAAGCTCATTCACGTAATAAAAAGGTTAAGGAAGTTGCAAGCATTATAGGAAGAACCCCTGGGGCTGTGGCTAGAAAACTAGGAAATTTTGGAAGCTTAGATCCTGAGTTGAGAGCTAGAGGAATAGTTGGGTTATCCAATAGAAGTAAACTAGATGAGGAGATATGGAATGAGTTTCACGAAAACTGGAGCAAGCTAGTTCTAATAAGCACTGAGCTAGTTGCTAGTAAAGAGAAAAAGAAGTTAGAAGATATTGTTGATAATGATTATCAACCTGAAGGAAAAGATGTAATAAGAAATGTAAAGCAAAGACTAAATCAAGGTTTTTTTAGAACATCTGTTCTTGCTGCTTATGAAAATACTTGTTGTATAACTGGTTTAAAAATACCAGAGTTGCATACAGCTAGTCATATAGTTCCTTGGAGTGTTGATAAGAAAAATAGAACTAATCCTCATAATGGGCTTTGTTTAAATGCACTGCATGATAGAGCTTTTGATAAGGGGCTTATCACGATCTCAAAAGATTATAAGGTCATAGTTTCAAGCAAGCTTAATAAAGAGGACAAGACCATCAAAAGCATGATCGTAAAATATCATAATAATAATATCATTAAACCTCATAAGTTTTTACCTGATGTAGAATTTTTAGAATATCACAATGACAACATTTTTAAACCCTGATTTTTCAGGCATTAGTTTTATCAACTTTAAACAATACATAAATGAACTTTTCTCTAAGCATAGTATATTTCTTGTTTGTGCTAAAGGGAAAGTGGATATTGTTAAAGAAAATTACTGCGATTCATTTATAGTTAAGTGTAGGAATCCATTACTTGAAGGCAACCTTAGAATAGTAGATTCTTATTTACCAGAGTTGCTATTCCATTTAGTAGTCAATGATTATTGGACTGCAGGTAACAGTATCAATAGTTTAGTAAACAGTAATAGTGGTCTAGATAAAGCCTATATAAAGTATAAGTTATTCAGGTTATTCGAGGCTATAATTTTCTCAGACTTTTTTGAGTCAGTTTTTAGAGGTGATCTTAATGTAAATGTTTGCTATGTTTTAAAGGTTAACAAACTAGAATATTTTACGATAGCACATTCTGGTAAACTGTTTAATACAGTTTTAGAGAATCTATACTTCGATATTAACAGATATGAAGATAATAGTTCGGATATTCTTGAGATAAGGATACTTCATAAACAAAAGCCACACTAAATAGTGCGGCTTTTTTCATTTGGCTATTTATGGTTTGCTTGTGCAGTGGAGTGCTGTTGCTGATGTTTTGCTCTGGATACGCCTACAGGTGTCAGTGCAAATTGCATCACCAGTACACCTATCAGCATAATAGAGGTAACAATGGTGTTCAGCTTTGTCTCAGGCTTGCGTATACCGTTAAAGAAGTACAATGGTAACAATACAAAGAAAGATAGGGCTAGCGTAAGTACCCATATCACTCTTGCACCTGGCCAGTGCATCAGCAGGAATGTAGTAGATATGAAATACATGATACCTGCAATGGTGGCAAGCCCAAGTATCAGTTTGTCTCTTTTGGTATTAGTTTCTTTTGTCTTTAGTAAGAACACCATAGGTAAAAACACCAGGCTGAATACTATAATACCCGATAGCAAGATAATGGCAGCACCGGGCCAATGCATTATTTTGAATAAACAGCCTATCACCATCAGTACGGTTGTTACTATACCACTTACGATCATTGACTTTTTCATTAGATAATAGTTTTTGAATGTTAGCAAATTGATGGTCTCTTCTTCTATCTCGCACAGCTCTTTTTTGTAGAACTGTTTTATGGTTTGCTGATAGACTTGGTCGAAGTCGTCGCCATCTTTCATATCACGTTCTATGATGCAGCAGATATGATCTAGGAGGTTTAACTGCAGATCCTCCATATTGACGCCATTACGTCTAATGTCGTCAGCGATATGATCTACTTGCTCATCGCTCAGTGTATACATTATGTAGTGGGTTTCAGGTCAAGCAAAAAGGTCATCGTCTCCATAAAGGCAGCAAACTCATTCACCTTTTCTTTGGTCTTGGCCTGCCCCGCGTTACTTATAGAATAGTATTTGCGCACGCGTTTACCTATGTGTACGGTCTCGGTTGTTACCAGTTCATCTTTTTCCAGTGAGTGTAGCATAGGGTATAGCGCACCCTCTGTTATCTGTATCTTCCCTTGGGTCATTTCTTTTACCTTTTGGGTGATCTCGTAGCCATACATTCTATCCTGCTCGTTGAGCAGCTTGAGGATGATGGTCTTTAGCGTTCCTTTTATTAATTCTGATGAGAATATCATTGTCTCTTTATTTGCCTAAGACAAAGATACATAAGAAATCGATGTATTTAAATCTTAAGTATTATTTTTTTACTTTTTTTAAACATATACGTATAGTGCAGCTCTCTTGTTTTTGGTTAAAAAGATGTATTTTTGTAGTGTAAAAGTTTTACCTGTATTGTGTTGTATGAAAATTTGATGGTCTGCAACAAAAAACAACAAAACAGAATGAATGATATGTATAAACCCTTGTTTCGTAACCTGTATTTTGTGAGGGTAGGTTAGTTTTCTCTACTAGAACCTTATTTGCAACAAAAAACAACAAAATAAAAAGCATAAAAAAGATCCCCACCACAAGGGTGAGGATGACAGAAAATGATATGAAAATGAATTACTTTTTATTGGGGTTTAACCTTAGATGTTTTGTATCCCTGTCTGGGTTGTTGGCGGTATAGCTTTGAAGCCAATTCATGAACTCTGTTGTTTTGTCCGTGTTTTGAGATAACCATTTTGCAGACTCTCTAAACTTTGTTTGTGTTACCCAATGACAAAAAGCTTTAACATGCCCTTCATCTTTCATCTTAGAAAAGAAATGAACATACATCTTTACATAAAAGTTGTCTTTGTCTTTATCCTTCAGTTCACTTAGGTAACTGATCATGTTATCGGTATAGTCATGAAATAGCTCAAATTCTGTTTTATCCTCATTCTCAGATGTGAATCTTGTAGCTGCCATTACCGACATGAATATGCGTGCAGAGTTAAATATGTCATTGGTATCCATATTAGGAGATATATTGATCTGAATAGAGTTGTCACCTTTCTTCTCTACACCGTAAGCCATTAGCTCTTGTAGAAGCTTATGAGGTGTTTCTACTCTAGCACTTTTTGGCTCTAGCATTAAAAAGTACAGAAAACCTAATGTAGCTCTTACAGTATTATTTTGGTAGTAGTTAGCATAGGCGAGTATAAGGTTGCTGCTAGTGTGCTCCGGATTTAAAGTCAGCGACTGTTCTAAATGTTCAGCAGCTTCTTTTATTTGCTTATTCTGAAAGTATGTAACAGCTAGGTTAAAATGAAGTAGATAAACATATGGGTGCTTCTTTATACCTTCTTTGTATACCTCAATGGCTTTATTTGTTTTGCCAAGAAGGTCGTAAGCAGTGCCTTTGTTAACGTATATCTGTTCTTCTTCGTCTACGTTGCCCATAGCTAGCAGCTTATCACAATATGCTATGGCTTTGTGGTAGTCTTTAAGTGCAGTATAGCTGATAGTAGCTTCTTGCATAGCTACTGTGTTGTTCTTATCTATTGATAGTGCTTTCTCATATTTTTTGACGGCTCCTTTATAGTTGCCTTTATCATGCAGTGCTACACCATCGCGAATTAGTTGGTCTACTTTATCATCTTGTGAAAATGCTGTAATAGATAGGCACAGAATTACTAGGGTTATAAGATATCTCATGTGGAAGTTCTTTATAAGGTTGATTATATCTCAAAATAGATAATTAATAATTCTGGTGCAATACGATATACTAAAAAAGCACCTCTTAGAGGTGCTTTTACTTATTGAAGGAAGGTCAATATTCTTTTACATATTTCTGCGGTACTGTCCGCCTACATCAAATAGTGCTCTGGTTATTTGTCCAAGAGAGCAATACTTGACCGTATCCATTAGCTCGGCAAAGATGTTACCATTGTTGATAGCTACTTCTTGTAGCTTCTTCAGTTGTTCATCGCCTTTGTCGCCACTGCGCTTCCATAGGTTCTGTACGGTTTTTATCTGGAACTCTTTCTCTTCAGTTGTAGAGCGGATCACCTCGCCAGGTATCACTGTAGGAGAGCCTTGGCTGCTCAAGAAGGTGTTCACACCTATAATAGGGAACTCACCTGTATGCTTAAGCGTTTCGTAGTACAGGCTTTCTTCCTGTATCTTACCACGTTGGTACATAGTTTCCATAGCACCTAGTACGCCACCACGCTCGGTGATACGGTCGAACTCTGTAAGTACAGCTTCTTCCACAAGGTCGGTCAGTTCTTCTATTATGAATGAGCCTTGCAGCGGGTTCTCATTCTTAGCAAGACCAAGCTCTTTGTTTATTATCAACTGTATAGCCATTGCACGACGAACGCTTGCTTCCGTAGGCGTAGTGATAGCCTCGTCGTAAGCATTGGTATGTAGCGAGTTACAGTTATCATATATAGCGTACAATGCTTGCAGTGTAGTACGTATATCGTTGAAGTCTATCTCCTGCGCGTGTAGCGAACGACCTGAGGTCTGTATGTGGTACTTCAGCATTTGTGAACGTTGGTTACCACCATACTTGTTCTTCATAGCCTTAGCCCATATACGGCGCGCCACACGACCGATAACGCTGTATTCAGGGTCTATACCATTACTAAAGAAGAAGGATAGGTTTGGTGCAAACTCATCGATGTGCATACCACGGCTCAAGTAGTACTCTACAAATGTGAAGCCATTACTTAGTGTAAATGCCAACTGCGATATAGGGTTAGCACCTGCTTCTGCTATGTGGTAGCCACTGATGGATACGGAGTAGAAGTTGCGCACCCCTTCGTTGATGAAGAACTGCTGTACATCACCCATCACACGTAGGCTGAACTCTGTAGAGAATATACAAGTATTCTGCGCCTGGTCTTCTTTAAGGATATCTGCCTGCACGGTACCACGTACTTGCTTAAGTGTGTCCTCTTTTATTTTGTTATATACATCAGCAGGAAGTACTTGGTCGCCTGTTACACCCAATAGCATCAACCCAAGACCATCATTACCTGCCGGAAGGTCTCCCGGTTTTGCATCGCTGAATGTTGAAGAGTTGTATACAGGGCGCTCTAGTCCTTTCTCTTTGTATATGGCGTCTATCTTTTTGTTCACTTCATCTTCAAGACCATTTTCTTTGATGTATATCTCACACTCTTGGTCAATAGCAGCATTCATGAAGAAAGCTGTAATTGTAGGTGCAGGACCATTAATGGTCATTGATACAGATGTCTTAGGGTCTGCCAGGCGGAAGCCACTGTATAGCTTCTTAGCATCGTCCAAGCAACATACACTCACGCCTGAGTTACCTACTTTACCGTAGATGTCAGGACGGTGGTCAGGGTCTTGACCATATAGTGTTACACTATCGAATGCTGTACTCAAGCGTTTGGCAGGCATACCTAGTGATACATAGTGGAAGCGCTTGTTGGTACGCTCTGGTCCACCCTCACCGGCAAACATACGTGTTGGGTCTTCACCCTCGCGCTTGAATGGATAGATACCCGCAGCATATGGGAACTCACCAGGGAAGTTCTCGCTCAATGCCCATTGTAGTATCTCGCCCCAAGCTTCAAACTTAGGTACGGCAACCTTTGGCACTTGTGTATGAGAAAGCGATTCGGTATGCGTCTTTATCTTCAGCTCTTTGTTACGCACCTTGAAGGTGTAGAACTCGTCTTGATATTTCTTTTTCTTCTCGTCCCAGCCCTCAAGTAGTATTTTGTTCTTAGGGTCTAGCTCTATCTCTGTTTTGCTATATACTTCTTGCAGTGTCTTTATCAAGCGGTCCTTATCTTCTACATCACTGCTTTGTAGTGTATCAATGGTCTTTTGCAGGCCAAATAGCTTTTGAGCTATTGCAGCTTGGTCTTTGGTCCACTTGTCGTAGTTGCGGTTATTCTCAGATATTTCGCTCAGGTAACGAGTACGGTTTGGTGGGATGATGTATATCTTCTCACTCATCTCATTACTTATCTCGAAGGTAGAGTTAAGGTCAGCCTTTGTTGTTTCTGCTACTATGTCCATTAACGACTTATACATAGTGTTAGTACCCGGGTCGTTGAACTGAGAAGCGATGGTACCGAATACCGGCATATCATCAGGCTTTTGGTCAAATAACTGATGGTTGCGCTGGTATTGTTTCTTCACATCGCGCAGTGCATCCATAGCACCGCGTTTGTCAAACTTATTGATGACCACAATATCAGCAAAGTCTAGCATGTCTATCTTCTCTAGCTGTGTAGCTGCTCCATATTCAGGAGTCATCACATACATGCTTAGGTCGCAATAGTCTGTTATCTGTGTATCACTCTGACCAATACCTGAGGTCTCTAGTATGATGAGGTCGTACTGTGCAGCTTTAAGCACGTTCACAGCATCCATGATGTGCTTAGATACAGCAAGGTTGCTCTGGCGCGTAGCCATAGAGCGCATATATACACGCTCATTGCGGATGGCATTCATACGAATACGGTCGCCAAGTAGCGCACCACCTGTTTTACGCTTAGATGGGTCTACCGATATGATACCTATGTGCTTATCTTCAAAGTCGAGCAAGAAGCGACGTACCAGCTCATCTACTAGCGAGCTCTTACCCGCACCACCTGTACCTGTGATACCCAATATTGGTGTAGTAGACTTAGCAGCATCTTCTTCTACCTTCTTAAGCATAGCCTGTGTTTCAGGCAGATCATGGAAGTTCTCTGCGGCAGATATAATACGTGCTATTGCCTTAGGTGTTTTATCAGTAAGGTGACCTACTTCTCCATTTACTTGATTGCCTGTAGGGAAGTCACTAGTCTCTATCAGGTCATCTATCATGCCTTGTAGCCCCATAGAGCGACCATCGTCAGGCGAGTAGATACGTGTAATGCCATAGTCATGTAGTTCTTTCACCTCTTCAGGCAGTATTACACCACCACCACCACCAAATAATTTTATGTGTCCGCAGCCACGCTCTTTCAGTAGGTCGTGCATGTACTTGAAGTACTCTACGTGACCACCCTGATAGGAGGTGATGGCTATTGCATTTGCATCTTCTTGTATAGCACAGTCTACTATTTCTTGTACACTACGGTCGTGCCCAAGGTGAATGACCTCAGCACCGCTACTCTGCATTACACGACGCATAATGTTGATCGCTGCATCGTGTCCGTCGAAAAGTGACGCCGCCGTTACAATACGGACTTTATTCTTCGGTGTGTATGACATATATTTATTTTATACAAAGTGTCTTTGTAGATAACAAAGAACTGGCTGTAAAGTTACAAAATGAAGCCCAATACAGGTGATATTTCGCTAATAAGCACTGTGTTTATCATGCTTTAGGGCTAGTTACATATATACTATGAAAAAAGCTGTATCTTTCTTACTGTTTCTAGCTGTAATGCTAACTACAAGTGCTCAAGAGCTAAAGCCTGAGTATGCTGCTGTGTATATGCTAGATGAGATCACCTTGCAGCCTATTGAAGGAGTATTGGCAATAGTTAACAACAGAGATGTAGGAGAAAGTGATGAAGACGGACGGCTAGTATTCTCACGTTATGTGCGTAATATATCTCCAATACTTATTTTTTTTAAA
This sequence comes from uncultured Flavipsychrobacter sp., assembly GCA_964585115.1. GTDB lineage: Bacteria > Bacteroidota > Bacteroidia > Chitinophagales > Chitinophagaceae > UBA5543. Next base: position 2,510 of record CAZPDA010000018.1, on the reverse strand, counting down.
GATGGTTATGCATTAGGCTCTATTACGCTACCGTACGTACCCGACACTTTTTATCTGCGTCCGCTAAGTGGTGTGCTGGAAGAGGCTATAGTTACTGATAAGAAAGTAGAACTCTTACTACGCTCTGGTACAGAGCATGTAGTGGATTATGGTTTTGTCGACGATCATATCTTGGTTGCCTCTCATAGTGGCTATGGAGGCAAAGATGCAAAGCTCTTTATGCTGAATGATATGGGTGATACGCTAAGTATGAAGAGGCTGAATGTACCTGCAAAATCACTTTACAGAAGCTGTATAGGGCAATATTATTTAGTGAGCTATAATGCTATATACCCCATAAATATAGATCCGAATAGTAAGAATATATCGTTAGGTAAGTGGAAGCCACTAGCTACACTTGATGCTCTTAAGCAGTGTGTGTACTATATCGACAGTACTTACTATTATAAGTTTATAAACAAGAGGTTGTTCAATGTGACCTTTGCATTAGCAAAAGAAGGAGATACTGTATTAAGGTTCTTTAAAGAAATGAGCCAACCAGATGTTCTAATAGCTAGTATTGAAGACCAGATCAAGATCATTAAACTATTAGAATATGGTCAATACAAGGAAGCTGCTCATATTCAAAGGTTAGCCAGAATGTGGGATAATTCTTCCTTCAAACGCATTAATGTACCTCTATTTAGAAAAGGTGACAGTCTTTTGATCTTCGACTTTGATGAGCATTTGATACATTACTACTCATTAGATGGCTATAAATATAGCGATAAACCTATGCAGCTAGAGCAAGGAGACCTTATGCGTACATTGGTGTTACAAGATGAGCTAACGGGAGAGTTCTATATATTGGATGAAAGGCAGTCAGCACAAAACATAAGAAGCATATCGCTAAAGAATGCCGCACTGGTAAGCAGCATAATCAGGTTAGAGAAGCCATTTGCTAATAATATTAAGATAAAAGGAGGCAACATCTACTACTTGTGGCATGATGGTAATGGATCTACTACGCAACTATATATACAACGTAACAGCATAAAATAAAACAGCCTCGAACTATCGAGGCTGTTTTGAATATAGTTATGATGTAAGACTATTCGTCATCATCGTTTTGATTAGGATCAACTTTTAAAGGACGAAGATCGTCACCAGGTCTTCCTGAACCACCTTTCTTAGAGCAACAATTACCGTTACCTACGTTATAAGAGATTCCAAAGTTGAACTGACGCCAAAGTGTTAGATCGAAACTACTTGTAGTAACAGAACTAGCGTTATTGTTCATATCAGTTGTAACAGTACGGTACTCAAGACCTCCGAATGAGAAGTTGATAGCCATACCATCTTTTACATGTACTTGCAAACCAGGGAACAATCTTGCAGCAAAACCGTTATAATCTTCATTGATCATTTGCGGAGCACTAGTTGAACCACCAGGGTTAAGAGTAGTAGTCATGTCTGTAGTAGACTTGCCTGCTAGGTAGCTAGCGTCTAACTGATCGAATAAAGTGAACATTTTATTGATCTTCATACCATAACGGAAGAAAACACCAGCTTGATAACCATTCATTTTATTAATGGTCTCTATTTCAGTAGTAACACCCCCTACAGAGTTAGTAACTAGGTTAGTGTTCTTCATGTTCATGAAGCCACCTTGAACACCTATTGTGATGTTATCGGTGAATTGGTAACCGATCCCCGGATTAATATTCCAGTTGAATTGTTTGTCTTCGTTGCCACCACCCATATCATCTTTTTCAGTGTGTAGCCCCGCGTTACCATATAGTAATACAGTTCCTTTTTGTGCTTGCGCCACACCTACAGTAGCTATCGCCAATAAAGCAAGAATAAACTTTTTCATATATGTTGTGCGTTTAAAATATGTAACAAATGTAAATCCTAATATTTTGATATGCAATAGCGAGTTAATAAAAAGAAATGAATTAGTTATTTAAACCAACTACTATACATAACATAGTTATTAGCAATTCTTTCAACTTCTCCTTGCAATAACTCTTGGCTAATGTCTTTTACTTTCTTAGCTGGTACACCTGCATATATGCTGCCAGCAGCCACATTAGTACCTTCTAGCACTACTGCCCCGGCAGCAATTATGCTATTCTCACCTATATGCACGTTATCCATTACTATAGCACCCATACCTATCAGCACATTATCCTCTACTGTACAGCCATGTACTATGGCATGGTGCCCTATTGATACATTATTACCAATAGTGGTTTTAGTTTTTTGATAAGTACAATGTATACAAGCTCCATCTTGTACATTCACCTTGTTGCCCATGGTAATGGTATTAACATCGCCACGAATTACAGCATTGAACCATATACTACACTCACGCCCCATGGTCACGTCACCTACTATTGTAGCATTAGGAGCTACAAAGCAATCTTCAGGAATCTGTGGCATAACGCCTTTTACAGGTAGTATTACAGACATTGTTGAGTTTATTTTTTGAAAATTGTGCGGGAAACAGACAAAGAAAATTTCACGAC
>CAZPDA010000017.1:0-25797 GCA_964585115.1 uncultured Flavipsychrobacter sp. | reverse complement strand
AAACGATTTCTATACAAAACCGTTTATCAAAAAAATATAACCGAATTGCTAGTACCTAGTACAGTCGATAAAGCAATATATTAATATAGATAATTTACCACAGAGGCTTAGGATCTTTGAGCAATAGTGTTGTCTTTACTCGGGAAGATCAATGCTATTAATACCACCAACGCAGCACCTATCAGGTTCAGCCACAGGAACGATACTATATGTAAAGCATAAATGATGATAACCAAGATCTCAGCTATAATAGCTGAATAGAATATAGCCCTACCGTCAACACGCTTTAAGTAAAATGCCACAAGAAATATACCTAAAATAGTACCATAGAACAGAGAACCTAATACATTCACAGCTTCTATCAGTGAGCCCATCTGCGTAGCAAACATGGCTACAGCTATGCTGAATAGCCCCCAGAAAAGCGTGTGCAATCTACCTAGTTTTACCTGTCTTTCTTCGCTTATGTCCTCTTTATTGTTCAGTAAATGAATATCCATCAATGAGGATGAAGCAAGAGAATTGAGCGCAGCAGATATACTACCCCAAGATGCAAGGAATATAATAGCAAATAGTAAACCCACTAAACCTTTCGGCAGGTTGTTTTTTACAAAGTATAAGAAGATATAGTTGGTATCGCCGTTGTCTGATGTAGGGGCAGCACGGTTTATGTTTTCACGTACAGTATCACGAAGTACTTGAATTTGCTTCTGAGTAGAACGAAAATCTGCTACAAGGGCATCATTATCGTCACGGTTTTGAGCAATTGCTACAGCTTGTTGCTGGTACTTTGTTCTTAGCTCTTGATATTCATTTTCTATAGCTACTACAGCCTGTGGGTCTTTCTCCTGTAGTGTACTATATGCCTGTTGGTTGAAGTATACAGGTGCAGACTGAAAACTATAGAATGCAAATAGCAATGCTCCTATCAATAGAATGGCGAACTGCATAGGTATCTTTACCATACCGTTCATCAGTAGACCCATTCGGCTCTCTCGAAGCCCTTTCCCTGTAATATATCTACCTACCTGACTCTGGTCTGTACCAAAGTAGGATAGAGCTAAGAAGAAACCTCCTATGATACCACTCCATATATTGTACTTATCATCCCAGCTAAAATCTGTAGTGATAACATTCAGTTTCCCAGATTTTCCTGCTACGTACAATGCATCTGTCATAGACAGACCATCGGGTAGCTGATACACTACTAAAAAGCCTGCAATGGCCATAGATGCAAGTATGATAACGAACTGCAACTTCTGAGTATGAGCTACAGCTTTTGCCCCGCCGCTATAGGTATACACTAGTAATAGACCACCCATAATGGCATTGGTCATGTATATGTTCCATCCCATGATGGATGATAGAATAATAGACGGTGCATATATGCTAATACCGGTAGATAGACCGCGAGATATTAGGAATAGGACGGACGTAAGTACACGTGCTTTTCTGTCAAACCGTTGTTCCAGATATTGATAAGCGGTATATACATTCAGCTTGCGGAATATGGGTATAAAGGTGACACTGATGACTATCATAGCGATAGGCAACCCAAAATAATATTGCACAAAACGCATACCATCAGTATATGCCTGCCCCGGTGCCGATATAAAAGTAATGGCACTGGCCTGCGTAGCCATGATACCTATGAGTACAACATACCATGGCATGTTCTTATCTGCCAACAGGTAAGATTCTGACCCACGTAGGTCACGGCTTTTACGGATACCATAGAATATGATTCCTGCTAGTGTTGCTAATAGAACGATCCAATCGAGTGTACTCATGACCAATGTTGTGTGAACCAATAATACAGCACGATCTGTAGCAGTAATACAACTATTACTGCTACATACCAACGACTCCAGTTATCTTTCTTGCTGTTTTGATCCATCAGAATATTGTTTGCCTACAGACAAAAAGTTCAACAATAAACGTAATGCACCTTTATTTCCCGCAGGTAGTTGCCTGAAGAATGATATAGGTGTGTATATATAATGACCCTCTCCGTATGGGGTATATAATGTGCTACCTTTTTGTGCTTCTTCACCTTTATCGTGCATGCTGAATAATGGTGTGTATCTATCATCCCATTCAGATGCAAAATATAAACCACGCTCTTGTACCCAACTACTAAAATCTTCTTGTGTGATCTTATTTGGATAGTTAAGAAGACGGTGGCTATTATCCAAGATAGTAACATCTGCGTCTTCCTCCGTCACACGGTTGTAAGAGAGTGTGATAGGGTATGGACCTATCTCTTTTGTAACAAGTCTGTGTGCTGTATTGTACTGCATTACCAGTGTGCCGCCTTGTTTTGCATACTCAAGCAATACAGGCATCCATGCACTCATTTCAGGTTTGGTGTTCAATGCACGTATACCAACCATTACAGCATCGTAGTTAGCTAGGTTTTGAGGGGTGATGTCTCCCGCTTCGAGAATGTCAACTTGAAGACCAACTAAGCGCAATAGTTCACTCACATCATCACCGGCACCATCTATATAGCCAATGCGTTTAGCTGCACACTCCCAGTTCTTACGAAGCACTTTTACTTTCGCATCACTATAGAATTGAAGTGTCGGTAAATGCTCATATTTTATGGTGGTTTGTTGTCTATTAAAAGACTCATAACCGACGGTCAGGTCAGCATTAAGGTAGGTCTCTTTGTCTGATAGCTTTGCTATCTTATCTGCTGGTATCGTAACGGTTATAGTTGTGTCTCTATTAGCATTAAGCTTTATGTTCTTTACTTCATGCTTAAGTCCTTTGCTGTAGATGGATAATATACCATCACTAATAACACGGTTCGTTTGTATATGCACATCGGCAGTTACCGAGCCGTCAGTATTAGTGATAAGCATATCAGTAGTAAAGTTCAGGTTGATATCAGGAACTACTCTTAGCTGCTCTACTACGTCACCATGCGTAGCATCAAGTGTTTTATAAGATAGTGGTACTGTTGTGTTAATAGGTGTTCCATCAATGTCGATCACTAATTGAGCTACAAGATCGTTTGGTGTATTAGGGTAGCCCAGTTGTGTTTGCTGAGGGATAGGGTATGCACCGTATTCCTCTTGTTTTAGGGATAGCCAATATGGTTCTGTGTAAGGTTGTGTGTTAGATACCTTTATTGTTAACTCTTTTGATACGAGTTCGTCTTTGGGTAGTTGTACTGTACCAAGGTCTTTATCAGCGTTAGGAATATCAATAGATTTCAACGCTACAGGAAGGTCTGCTCTTGCAATAACATTTAATGTAAAGCTCTTCTCTTGTCCTTGAGTAACTTCAGGTACGTCAGTATAAAGCTCTGCCATGAAGCCTGCACAGTGTAGTATGATAGCTTCAAGTTCTTCCAGCTTTTGAGCGCGCCAATAGTCATCTTTTACGGTTTGTACCTTCTTGTGCAAAGCCAATAGTGCAGGTAAGCTGGCTTCTGGTTGCGTAAAGTTGTAGTTGTTTATTATTTCATTGATCGCCTTACCGATATCCTCTCTTCCTACACGCCCCCAAGTAGTATCTATGCCATCGAAAATTGAATTGTTGAAAGGCTTACCATCAACCAGTGTGAAGTATTCGGTCTGTACACCCGGTACACTACGCGTACCAGCACCTTGGCTACGGTGTATACTACGGCTGATACCAGCTAGTTCTCCATATCCCATACCCAATAGTGGACTATATTGTCCCACCTTCACTTGTTGGTCATCTGCTTTTGTGGTGTTACGACTACCAAAGCGGTAAGAATTGAATAGAATTCGCTTAGGTTGCCAAGCAGGGTAGTGCTGTAGTTGGTCTTTATACTGGTTTTTATCGCCTACTACTTTAAATGCTCTGTGTGCTAATATAGCAGATGCAGCATGCTGTCCATGTCCTGCCTGCTCATTAGGAGGAAAACGGCAGATCACAACATCCGGACGGAATTTTCTTATTACCCATACTACATCACTGGTTAATTGTTCCTTATCCCAATGGTTGAAGGTCTCGTCTGCTGTTTTTGAATAACCAAAATCTACCGCACGAGTAAAGAATTGTTTAGCACCATCAAGCTTCCTTGCTTCCAGTAGCTCATGTGTGCGTATGAGCCCTAATGCAGGACCTAAGTGTGGCCCTAAAATGTTTTGTCCGCCATCTCCACGTGTTAGAGATAGGTATGCCGTATTGATATACTGGTCGTTTACCAACCATGCTAGCATACGTGTATTCTCATCATCAGGATGGGCAGCTAAGTAGAGTACGTTAGCAAGTTTATTTAGCTGGTTCAGCTCACGATATATCTGCGATGAGGTTGCAGGTCGTACCTGTTGGGCAAGTGCTGAAATTGATAAAACAGATAACGTTAAAAACGATAATACCTTCTTCATAGTTGTGTTTAATAATACACCCACAGCTTTTGCTGCTGTGGGTGTAAATATTTATGCTAAAGATAGTGTGTTATTACTTCATTGCGTTGATGATATCTCCGGCAGACTTTTTATACTCATTTTCATAAGCCGTGCCTTTAGATGTTTCAATCGCTTTGTTTGCAGCAGATATAGCAACATCCTTCTTACCTAGTTTCTGAGCTATTTGTGCTTTTAGGTTCCACATGTAGAATGCTTTAGGGTTTTGGTCTAAAGCTTTAGATACATATGTAAGTGCGTCATCAAGATTTTGATCTGTAGTATAGTAATATCTAGCAGCAGGGTAGTATGGTATGTTTGGCTCCTCTACTGCTTTTTTGATATTGGTAACTATTACTTTATTGTTTTCAACTTTTACAGGAATTTGCACCTTAGTGTTTTCCCAAGCAAGTTCTATATTACAAGTTGTGTTTGTGATGTCAGTTACATTTATAGTAAAGGTTTCAACTGTGTTCGGGTTGTTGATAGCTTTTACTTTGAAACGGTATACATCTTCATCTTTGCTATAACCACCGGTACCCCAGTTGTTAATTCCATTATTAAATATGATCTCCCATTCGCCTGCGTTAGGCATAGCATACAATGCATAAGAACCAGCACTTAGTTGATGATTATTGATAAATACATCTTCACCAAAAGTTACTTTAGTAGCTGCGTTTGCCCCTACACGCCACATTTCACCATATGGCACAAGTCCTCCGAATATTTTACGTCCACGCATTGATGGGCGGCTATACTTCACTTCAATATCAGATATAGAGAATTCGGTCTTAACAGTTGATACAGGACTTAGTGCAGGTAGCTTTAAGTCTTGAGCAAATGAAGAAAAAATTGAACTTACAACAAACAGGCAAATTAAGGATAGCTGTTTCATATACGTAGTTTATGTTTTTGTGATGACCAAAAATAGCCCCAATCTTGTATCTACAAAAAAGAATTTATCTATAGCCATAATAGCCGTCTTGTAATGCTTGACAAATAAGAATAGTTTCGCGTATTGTTTAACTGTCAACACATTTATATACTTTGATTATGAGTCATAATGTAAATCTTGCCATACAAATACTACCACTAAGAATGGACAAAACAGATGCTTACGCTGCAATAGATAAAGCAATAGCATGTGTGAGAGAATCAGGTCTTAAATATGAAGTATGTCCTTTTGAAACTGTGATAGAAGGACCATATGACAAGGTAATGCAGCTAATGAATGATATGCAAGATGCTTGTTATAATAATGGTGTGCAAGAGCTTTTAGTGAATATGAAACTCCACCGCAGCATAGAAAATGACATGGCAATTGATGATAAGATAGGGAAGTACAGATAATGACATTAAATTTACAGTCAATTTTAGTGATATGAACCGTGCCTCTTTAGTTAATGCCATTAAGGCTAAGAAGTCAGTATTATGTGTTGGTCTGGATACAGACATGAATAAGATCCCTAAGCATCTGCTTGAAGAAGATGACCCGGTATTTGCATTCAATAAAGCGATAATAGATGCTACAAAGGACTATACTGTAGCCTATAAGTTGAATACTGCATTTTATGAAGCTCAAGGCTTAAAAGGCTGGGAGAGCATGGCAAAAACGCTTGATTATATACCTAATGATATCTTCACCATAGCAGATGCTAAAAGAGGAGATATAGGTAACACAGCAAAGCAATATGCTAAGACCTTCTTTGAGACCTACCCGTTTGACAGTGTAACTGTAGCTCCATATATGGGTGCAGATAGTGTACAGCCGTTCATGGAGTTCGATGGTAAGTGGGCTATTGTGCTCGGGCTTACTTCTAACAAAGGTAGTACAGATTTTCAGCTGCAGCAGAGTGGTGACGAGCTGCTATATGAGAAGGTATTAAAAACTGTTGCTTCATGGGGTTCTGATGAGAACACCATGTTTGTGATAGGTGCCACTCGTAAAGAGCAGTTACAGCATGTGCGCTCATTACTGCCTAAACATTTCTTCTTAGTACCGGGTGTAGGTGCTCAGGGTGGGGATGTTGCCACAGTATGTAGCAATGCTATGAATGATGATGCCGGTATTCTTATCAATGTATCGCGTGGGGTGATATATGTAAGTGATGGGACTGACTTTGCAGATAAAGCCGGAGCAGCCGCAGCAGATTATCAGCAACAAATGGCAACATATTTGTAACTTGACGAGTAAGTAATACACTTACCCATATCATGCAAGAAAGTTTTTTACACGCTGTATGGCGTTATTCCCTATACCGTCCTGAAGGTTTGTCTACTACAGAAGGCGAGCCTGTAACTATTATCCAAAGTGGTACTTATAATACCAATGCCGGACCAGACTTTTTAGAAGCCAAGGTAAAGGTAGGAAGTACAACACTTGTGGGACATATAGAACTACATGTAAAAAGCAGCGATTGGAAGAAGCATGAACATGATGGTGATGCCGCATATAATAACGTGATACTGCATGTAGTATATGAAGATGATGCTAAAGGTGTTACTATACATATCCCAACCCTATGTATTAAGCCAAGTATTCCTGATTCGGTTTTAGGTCAGTATCACCGCCTGATACAAAACAATGATAAGCTACCTTGTGCAGCATCTCTATCTGACGTTAGAGATATTACAAAAGAAAGCTGGCTGAGCAGGATGCTTGCGGAGCGTTGGGAACAAAAGCTTGCTGGTTGGCAAGATGTACTAGACCATTCACAAGGAGATTGGCGTGAGCTACTATATCAAAGGCTTGCAACAAATTTTGGATTCAAGGTAAATGCTGATGCGTTTCAGGAGTTAGTTAGGTCATTACCTCTAAATATTTTAGCGAAGCATGGAAATAATTTGCTTCAAATAGAAGCATTGCTATTTGGGCAGTCGGGTATGCTTGATGACACCTTTGAAGACGAGTATCCAAAATCCTTGAAAAAAGAATATGATTTTCTGAAAAAGAAATACCGCTTAACTCCTATAGAAAGTACAAGATGGAAGTTTATGAGAATGCGACCTGCTAACTTTCCTACTGTTCGTATTGCTCAGTTTGCAGCATTGATATTTAGCTCTGTTCATCTGTTCTCTCAAATAATAGAGAAAAGTGATATTAAAGAAGTTGCCGCTTTGTTTGACGTTGCTGCAAGTGAATATTGGGACAACCACTATCGTTTTGATGAAGAGAGTAAGGTGAAGCGTAAGAAGAAGTTGGGGGAGTCTTCTGTACAGAATATAATTATCAATACAGTTGCCCCTATCAAGTTCTTATACGCATCGCAGCAAGCTGCAGATAAACTAAAAGATGATGCGCTAACCCTAATAGACAACTTGCCTGCGGAGCAAAACCGCATAATTGATATATGGGATGCTCATAACTGGAAGCCTGTAAATGCCGCTCAATCTCAAGCGCAGATACAGCTATACAATAACTATTGCATTAATAAAAGGTGTACTGAATGTGCGATAGGGTTAAAAATATTAAAGTCATGACCAGTTGAAGGTAATGGTCTTTTTACAGTCAGGGTGTAGGCTTTCTAATACAGGGCAAGTTTTAGCTGTTCTTTCTAATATGGTCTTGTCTTTATCAGTATAGATTTGGTCTTTAGGAAAGTCTAAGGATACCTTTATCTCGCTTATACGTCTTGGGTTTGTAGCCATTATCTTCTCAATATCACATTCTATACCATCAATGTTTATGCCCATATCCCTTGCTTTAATTCCCATCACTGTACACATACACGATGCCAGCGCTGTAGCCACTAGGTCAGTAGGGGAAAAGCGTTCACCTTTACCATTATTGTCAATTGGAGCATCTGTTTCCAGCTCTGATCCTGATCCTAAATGATTGGCTATAGTGCGTAATTCACCTGTATATTTTACCTTAGATGTCATGTGCTGCTTTTTGTTTAAATTTACTGACTATTGACACAAATGTAGTGCTGAGCGAGTGAATGTGGTAAAATAAAATATAAGCTTATATGAGGTCGAAATTAAGACTATTATCAATATTATTTTTATTCACCTTTTTGCTGTGTGATACAGTAGAAGCACAAACCAGAGTAGCACCTGTACGCAAAAAACGTATTAAGCCAATACATACTGAACTAAGTGTTGGAGGTAGGTTGAATACAGACGGTTGGAGCATATTTGTAGATAAAGGTTGGGTGAAGAGTGACGATAGGAAGAAAGACCTTTTCTACGATATAAAGTTGTTTCAAGTAGAGTTTTCAGAAAAGAAACACCCTAAAGAAAGGAAGCAATCAAATAGTGTTGGCCCATTAACGTCGGACGGTGCTAAACCTTTTATTTATGGTAAGGTAAATAACTTTTATAGCCTAAAATTAGGCTATGGAGGCAGGAAGATGATAGCAGGAAAGCCTGACCCTGGTGCTGTGTCTATACACGCCGTCTATGTAGGTGGTCTTACCGTTGGTTTTGAGAAGCCTTATTATATAGATGTGGTGAATGCTTCAGGAGAAGTTGAGTCGATAACGTACACAGACACAACTATGTATGAGTTTTTAACGCCTCAATTCATTGTTGGTGGTTCTGGCTTTTCGGAAGGGTTAAGTGATATGAAGTTCAGACCTGGTGTGCATGCTAAAGTTGGTCTGCATTTTGATTTTGCTACCTCAAGAAAAACAAAATTAGCAGTAGAGGCTGGAGCAAGTATAGAATACTATTTTTCAGATATTAAGTTAATGGCCAACCAAACGGACAGACCTTATTTTGGTAACCTGTATATGTCATTCCAAATAGGTAAACGTTGGCCGAAAAAGAAGTAACTTTGTGCGAATATGCAAGAACTACCTGTAATTAATAACGTAGATACTACGGAGACGAGAATAAAGAAGCCTAATTGGCTACGTGTGAAATTGCCTACAGGAGAAGGGTATAAACATGTAAGAGGTCTTGTAGATGATCATAAACTACATACGATATGTGAGAGTGGTAACTGCCCTAATATGGGTGAGTGTTGGGGTGCTGGTACAGCCACATTTATGATATTAGGTAACATATGTACGCGTTCATGTGGTTTCTGTGCAGTAGCTACAGGCCGTCCTGAGGCTGTGGACTGGGATGAGCCACAACGTGTAGCAGAAGCAATACACTTAATGAAAGTGAAGCACGCTGTACTAACATCTGTAGACCGTGATGAGCTGAAAGATGGAGGTTCTATCATTTGGGCAAATACGGTGAAAGCAGTACGTGCATTAAATCCTGATACAACTTTAGAAACACTGATACCAGACTTTAAAGGTCAGTGGGAGAACTTAGAGCGTGTGATAGAAGTAGCACCTGAAGTAGTATCTCATAACCTAGAGACAGTAGAGCGCATGACGCGTAAGGTGCGTATACAAGCAAAATATCACCGTAGTCTTGAGGTAATAAGAAGGTTAAAAGATGGTGGTATGCGTACGAAGAGTGGTATCATGCTTGGGTTAGGAGAAGAGAAAGAAGAAGTATTACAATCGCTTCAAGACCTGGCAGATAATGGATGTGATGTAGTGACGCTTGGTCAGTACTTACAGCCTACACAAAAGCACTTACCTGTTAAGCGTTTTGTACACCCCGATGAATTTGCTTTTTACAGAGAAGAAGGATATAAGATGGGATTGGATTATGTAGAGAGTGGTCCGTTGGTACGCTCTTCTTATCATAGTGAGCGACATGTAGTAGCAGGTGAAGGAAGAAAACAATGGCAAGAGGAAAAACAAGTAACAGCTTAAACCTTATTTAGAACATAATATTAGCCTGCGCTTATGTGCAGGCTTTTTTATTGTCAACTTTATTCATGTCTAGTAGCGCAGTCATATTGTGTAATTTTTATTATTTTAAGGTAATACCCCGAAAATATAAAAGCACCGTATGAATTTGAAAGTATACTTTAAAAGGATCCATTTTGATAAGAAGTTAGAGCCCTCTTATGATGTATTAGAGCAATTGATCTACAACCATGCTATGTGCATCCCTTTTGAGAATATAGATATACAGAATAAGGTCCCTATTACGCTTGATGCAAATTCTTTTTATAATAAAGTGATACATGGTGTACGTGGTGGATATTGCTACGAGCTAAATGGTTTGTTCTATGAGTTGTTAAGCTCAATTGGCTATAATGTGCATAGAGTGATGGGTAGGGTAGTTAATGGTAAGAGTATTGGCCCGGAGTTTGACCATTTAGCACTTATCGTAACTATAGCAGGAGAAGAATATCTGGTAGACGTTGGATTTGGTGACTTTGCGTTAAAGCCATTAAGCGTATCTACTGATAATTTACAGTCGGACGGTAGAGCTCTTTTTAGAGTTAAGGATCATGGGATGCTAGATGGGAAGCATTATAAAAAAGTAGAGAAGCAAAACCCACTCAATAAAGACCTCTTACTCAAATATTATTTTACAACTGAGGAACAACAGCTAAGTGACTTTGCCAATATGAATAAGCATCAGCAAACACATCCGGACTCTCACTTCGTGCGCAACTATATTTGTACCATGCCTACAGAGCAAGGTAGGATGAGTATCTTGAATAATAAAGCCGTATTCACTTATAAGGATAGAAAACGAAGCCGCATTGTTAACAATGATGAAAGAAGCTATCTAGTTTCTAAATACTTTGGTATAAGTATCGGTAGTGAGGGGCTTGTTAGTAGCTAATTTGCAAATATCATTCGCTTACTTTCTATTGTTTTGCCGTCTATTATAAGCGAGTATATGTACATGCCTGTGGCAAAATATCCATGTTCGTAGGTTACTTCGTTAACACCTTTATTTAGTGATATGTCAAGGCGTTTTATTTCTTTACCGTTCAGGTCTCTGATAGAGATATATGCCTCTTTGTATTTTATGTTGTCATTAGCTGCTACAGATATTACAGTCTCTCCATCAAAAGGGTTAGGGTGGTTTTGCAATAGCTCTACCGTTTGTGACCCTTTTTCATAGTACTGAACATTAACACTGGCATATTTCTCTTCTGAGAATAAACTTTCCACACCATTGCTATCTACAGAAGCCACACTTACAATGTAATTCAACTTATCAGGTAGTGGTACACTTCCATAGGTGCCTGTAAAAGTATATACAGAGTCCCAATCATTAGATGTAGTTCTTATGCCTACTCTATAATGCTGATACTGTTGTTGGGTGGTTATTTGTATACCTATTGAGTTGCTACCAAATGGTGGGCTAACAGTAAAATCAGGTGTTTTTGTACCTATTGCTAACATAGCTGCTGCGTTACCATTGATCACTGTATTTCTAGCTAAATAGTTGAAGTCTACAAAGAAGCTATCAATGATAAGGTCATTGTCTGTATCTACTCCAAGCACATCAGTTGTTGTATGTTGCCTATCACTATAGTTGGGGTTGGTTACACCGGCATCCCCATGTTCATTTGCAGCACAAAGCCTAATAGCAGTGTACCCATTTTGTCTGAAAGGAATATGGTCGCCACCACGTCCCGAACGATCTTCGGGGGTTAAGATATTTATTGTCGTAGGGACTTTTGCGATAGGTCTTATCATTTCATTATACTCCAGCTTCATATAGCGAGCCAAGCCTTTGTGTGGTGAGTTGAAAATACCGTTAGAGAATAAACGAACATTAGTACTGTCAATAGTACCAGCACCCATACATCCTGGTGGTGACGCAGTTTGACCACACACTATGCCACCTACTACATCATTATTCAGTACTGCTTTTACGGCTATGCCTTTTTGCTGACAATAGTCAGCAAAAGCTTCTGCACCGTATAATCCCTGCTCTTCACCAATAGTTATCAGAAAGACAATAGTATGATTAAAGCTGTATTTACTCATAACTCTAGCCAGTTCCATTACAAGTGCTGTGCCAGTAGCGTTATCTTCCATGCCTAGTGCAATACATGAAGTGTCACAAACGTCTTCACACCTACTATCTATATGTCCTTCTATAATGATAATCGACTTGTCTGATGTGTCCCTACCAGGTAATACAGTAAATATGTTCTTATGTCTTGCAATGTTGCATATGCCTCTGTCAAACTGTAAAAAGGAAGTTAGAAGCCTATTCTCATTTTTTTGACTATACTGCTGAAATCTGTTATATACCCATGTTCTGGCTGCCCCTATGCCTTTTGTAGCAGAATTTGTGTCTGAGCCTGTATTCCTGTTGCCAAATTCATTTAGTTCAAAGAGTAATGTTTTTAATGAATCAGGAGAAATATCACTATTAATACCTGTGCTCAAAGCAGTAGGGTGATCTATAACATTAGTAGCCTTATACTTATTAGGGTCGTAATTCCCAAGTAGTATTTGCTCTGCGTCAATATTGGTACATGTTATGCTGATTTGGGCAAAGCTTGTATTGAAAATTACTAGTGAAATTGCTATCAGTAGGGCTATGCGCTTCATTTTATATATTTTGACTCAAGTGAAAGTTATTAAATATTTGTGATATGTAAGCGCTTATATTACCTTTAAGTTAACATCTTGTTTCCCCGCCTTATACCCGTTAGTTACTGGTACATTTGTTAGTACAAAGGCGTAGACTATGAGTGCATTAGAGAAGCTTTTCAATCCGGGGAATCAGAAGTTTTATAATCTTTTTGAAGAAGAAGCAGGTAACCTTAGAGAAATAAGTAGCAGGTTTAAAAGCGTTGCTACAGAAAAGGATAAGGGTAAAAGAAAAGACCTCATAGCTAAAATAGAGCAACTAGAACGCCATAACGACAAGCTGACACACAAGCTTATTACAGAATTAGCAGGAAACTTTATTACTCCTTTCGATCGTGAAGATATTCACGGACTTTCTGCAGCTTTAGATAGTATAGCAGATTATATGCTTGGTGTAGCTAAGCATTTTCATAATTATAATGTTGTAGATGCACATAAGGCAACACTACATGTTGCTGAAGAGATGATACGTTTTAGCGAACTACTGGAGCAAGCTATAAAAGGTCTGAGAAACAGACGTGCACTACATCAGCTGACAGATATATGTGTAGAATTGCGTGGGGTTACCGGTGCTTGCGACGAAGTAGTAGATGAAGAAATAGCGGACCTTTTTGGACGAAACCTTGATAGATTAAAAACCATCATCTGTATGGATCATTACGACCTACTTCAAGAGATGCTTGAAGTTACAGGTGAAGCAGTCAATGTTCTAGAAGCTATGATTATCAAATATGGTTAGGTTATTGCTTCTCTCCCAATAAACTATATGGACGGAATACCTTACGCTTGGTAAGTCCGAACTCTTCTATTGCATTTACCCTAATATGGTCAATAGCCTCTTGCACTGAATCAGTAAATAAGAATAAATCAACGTCCTCAGGACTTATAGTACCTTCTGAGATCATGTTTTGGATGTGCTGGTACAGTTCCTGATGATATTCTTTACCCATTAGCACTACAGGAAACTTCTCGATCTTACCTGTTTGTATCAGAGTAAGAGACTCAAATAGCTCATCAAGTGTGCCATAGCCGCCGGGCATTACAACAAAAGCATATGAATACTTAGAAAGAAGTACCTTTCTTACAAAGAAAAGGTCCATATCAACCCAATGGTCTAAGTGCGGGTTGGGAGCTTGTTCATGCGGTAGAATAATGTTACAACCGACAGAGCGTCCTTTAGCATCTTTAGCACCTCTGTTTGCGGCTTCCATAATTCCAGGTCCACCACCTGTTATAACGGTAAATCCCAATTTCGCTATTTCTTTGCCTACTTCTCTGGCCAGTTTGTAATATGGATGGTCTTCTTTAAAACGTGCAGATCCAAATACGGTAACACATGGTCCTACAAAGTGTAGTTTCCTATATCCGCGTATAAATTCACGCATGACTTTGAAGATAAACTTGAACTCTTTCCATCTGGAGTGAGGGCCTTCTAAAAAGTATCTTTCTTCTTGCGATGGTATGTTGCTCTTTTTCTTCTTTTGCTGGGGGGTATTACTCATCTTTTGGTGTTAATTATACTATAAAGATACACCCGACAAAGGTGATTACCTAAGTCGGGTATTTGTGGGGGCTGTATTTATTACCATTTTACGGTCATATAGTCGGCATAGCCTGTTGTACCATCCAGTACTATATATCCTATTTTTGATCCATCAAGGTATTTTGCCGGCAGTTCGAATATTTGTTGACCATTAATATAACCATACCAATAATTGCCTAATTGCTCAAATTCAATATCATTCCAACCACCTTTGTTTATTGCGGTACTATATTTCCAGTCTATAATTGTTGCTACAGATACATTAGCACCGCCTTCGTCAAACACGGCAAAATATCCATCATTATCTACAAATATTGAATAACCGTAATGGCTATTTGAAACACCAAATACTAGTCCCATTGCATAGTCAGATTTGATACTGGTTTGTATTAGAAAGTCTCTATATACAGATGCTCCGGTATTAATAGCTACAGTGTTAGTACCTGCATTCGTAGGCAGGTAAGTATACTTTAGTAATCCATTGCGTACACTTACATATGCAGCATTACTAGGGGCGTTGAAAGACCAGTTATGTGCATCGTAGTCAAAGTTATCATCAAATACATATTGATAACCTACTTGTGGTTGGTCGGGTTCTACGTTATAATATTCGTTAGTAACACAAGATGTCATTGTAAAGAATCCTAATCCCAGTATCAATAGTGTAGCCAGTCTGTTCATAATGTTCCGTTTTAGTCGTACACTAGATATAAGGCAAGATGTATGCCAGTACTTTACTTTATATGGGCGTATTAACAAAACCTTATAGATTTGACCTATGAATATACATACCGCAAAACATTGGAAAGAAAAGCTAGACCTGATACAGCATGTAGAAGGCGGCGCATATAGAGAAGTATATCGCTCTGAGAGCAAGCTGCCACAGTCTATATTAACCAATAAACATAAAGGAGATAGAAATATCTCTACATCCATATACTTTTTATTGGAGCATGGAGAGTTCTCTGCATTTCATAGAATAGCTTCCGACGAGCTTTGGCACCACTATGATGGCACTACATTGTACGTTTATGAAATAAAACATGATGGTGAGTTAGTAACTCATAAGCTAGGGAAAGGTGAAGGAGCATTACCACAAGCAGCCATACCTGCAGGTAGCTGGTTTGCGTCAAGAGTTGAAGAAGAAAACGGTTTTGCATTGTGTGGTTGTACTGTAGCTCCGGGATTTGACTTTGAAGACTTTGAGCTGGCTGAATGTTCTGCATTGCAAGAGCTTTACCCTCAACATAAAGAATTGATAGAGGCATTAACAAGACTTTAGAAAAATTCTGTTGAACAAAAACTTGTGCTACGTGTTATATTATTGAACGACTTGATAACAATATAAAACACAATAGCATGGACAAATTAGAATTGAAAGGAAATTGGAATGTATTGAAAGGAAAAGTGAAACAAGCACATGCAGACTTTACAGATGACGAGTTGCAATACGAAGAGGGTAAAGAAGATGAATTACTAGGTAGGATACAGAATAAGCTGGGTAAAACTCGTGATGAAGTAATAGACTGGCTTAAATCACTATAAGATTTTAAGTGTGTAAACGGTTAAGCCTCTCTGTTACATAGCAGAGGGGCTTTTATTTAGAAAAAGTTGAATAATAAATATGAAAGACGAAGCAAAAGTTGCAAAAGAGAATTGGACGAATATCAAAATGAAAGTTCAGTCAGAGTATCCGCAAGTATCTAATGAAGAGTTGGAATGTGAAGAAGGTACTGAACTAGAGAAACTGGAACAGATAAGGGCGAAACTTGGTGAAACCAGAGAAAAGATATTCTACTGGCTTCACGTTATGGGTTAATGCTTATTTACTACTGCCTCTGAACTGGTGATGTGTTTCTTTAAATAGAACATTGAAAGTAGTCAGTGAACCGTATATACCTGTGACATATTGTTGCAGGTCTATTTTTTCTTCATCGGTCAATGTCTTATTTGAGTTGATCTTCTGCTCAATAAGTCTTAACCGGTCTCTTACCATCACTATTTTATGAAAAAAGGTCTCGATTGGCATTTCCTTGCTTTGTAGTCCTTCTTCTCCAGGCTTAAGTATCAATGTGCCATTGTTCCACTTATTGCCTAGTGGCACAAGTTCCATCTCATTGAGCTTGCGGTCTAAAATGTTCTCTAATGCTTGTTCTACATCAGCAAGTGTAACACTTCCGCCTGTTTCAGCATTGCCTTCTGCGGCATCTATTACTCTAAAGTCATAATCCTTACTAATGTTCTTTGCAGCATTTTGAGACTTGAACCAAACTGTATATGTTTCACTAGCTGCCTCTACAACTATTCCTTTGCCAAAGTGAGGGTGTTCTATGCGCGAGCCAATATTTAAAGCATTTTTTTCCATAAATCGAATATAATGCAAAAAAGGTTTTTACTAAATTAGAGTCTATCAATTTTTCAAACTACGTATAAAACTATGGAAGAAAGCCAATCTTATAACCCCGAACAAGGATACTATAATGAACCAATGCCTGTAATATATGCAGGCTTTTGGGCAAGATTTTTTGCGCACCTGATAGATGGACTAATTATGGTCGTACCATTACTGATACTAAGGTTCTTATTTTCCGGAAGTCTTACAGACTCTAATGGAATTGGATCTGTCGTTGAAATAGTAGTTGTATGGTTATACTACGCTATACAGGAATCAGGCGCAAATCAAGCTACATTTGGGAAAAGAGTAATGGAGATAAAAGTTACAGATATGCGTGGTGGAAGGATAAGTTTTGGTAGAGCCACAGGTAGATACTTTGCTAAAATACTTTCAACTATCATATTACTTATAGGTTATATCATGGTAGCTTTTACTAAGAGAAAGCAAGGATTGCATGATATGATAGCAGAAACATTAGTTGTATCTAACGGTTCATTCTAGAAATATTCTGCTTTATATAAATGCTCCTGAAAATCAGGAGCATTTATTATTCATCGAATTCATTAATATACCAGAGAATAAAGAGCAGCACTAACACTGCTAAAAATAAAAGCCGCTGTACAATTGGATCTTTTAGAAAGCTGTAGTTAACTTTTCCCCGACCTATGTTGAAATAGGTGATAACCTCTTTCTTCTGTAGAAAATAGATAAGGCTACTGTTAAAGAGTATTGCAAAGAATGGTGTTGCAATATCCATATCACTATGCTTGAAAACCACCATTGCGCTATATAACGTAAATATATTGACGATGATGAGGGCAAGAGAAGAGAGGAGTGTAATTACCCAACCCGCCTTTTTTCGTTTTAGTAGTAGGTAGCAATATAATGGAGTGTAAACTATCTGTATGCCAGATGTTACGATAAATATGATAATGGTAGCAGGGTCGCCTAATGATGCATATGATAGGTTAAAAAAAAGAGTGTGAATATAAATTGGTAGATAGTATAAATAGACTAGAGCGTTGACTAGTACTAATAGCTTGACCCATAAAACAGGTTTGGGATCGCCTTTTAAGTTTTTAAAAGGGTTGATGACAGATTGTAGTGCATTGCTTATGTTGCTTTTAGTACGTTCTACAGAAACTTCCTTGTAGTGGGCTTTAGCCTCGGTGCTTGTTATATAACCTTGTGCATCAGCTTGTTCAATATCAGATATTTGACGTGTAGTAAGTATACGCTCGGCAACCAACACTGCTTCTTTTCTATATAGTTCTGGTTGTTTAGTGATTTTTAGTAGCTCTGTATTAGATAGCTTACTATACTCTTTTTCAAAGTTGAAGTCCATTTGAGGGTTATGGTTTAGTAGTCTTCTTGTCTTAGTAACTCACCTTTCTCGCTGTAGTAGTACCAGGTTCCCACTTTAAAAGAGCGTAATACACCTTTACTTGTTAACATCGTAGTTTCTCCTGTAACGGGGTCATCCACGTATATAGTATCATATAGAGTTGTATCTATTCTTGGTTTATACCAGCCATACGATGATATCTCTCCATTATTGTAATAGCTGTAATATGGTCCGTCCTTGTAGGATGTATAATAGTCCTTATGGTTGTTCAGTAAGAAGTATGCCTCTTTAATATTACCATCTTGATAGAAAGTTTCCCAATAGCCAACAGCATGATGGTCCTTATAAATTCCGTTTGCTTTTATATTCCCATTCGGATAGTAAGATGTCCACCTGCCATAAATATTAAATTGCTGACCAACGCATCTCCCTGTATTTACTTGCCCTTTAACTAAAACAAAGTTATCCTTATCTAATAATGTATAATCGTGACTACCGTCCACTCTTATGGTGTACTCTTCACCTTTATAGTTTATCTTTTTTATTCTAGCATCACCTTCTACAGTGGTGTGATCCTGATAGCCCCATGATAAGGCAAAGAATGGAATATCTACCTGTGCAGAAAGGTTGTAGGAAATAAGTAAGAACAATAAAGCTGATAAGGTGGTTTTCATAAGTTGATTCTTTACGAGAATGAAAATACAGTTTATTCCTTTAAGTGGTCTAGCAAGTATAGTGTATTCTTTATGGCTTTGTCAGACTTCCAGCTGCCATGCCCTGGTATTACCATTATTATTCCGGTAGATGAGAAATGTTGTTGCATATTATATATGCTCTTAGGCCATGCCTTAGTATTAGCATCTGCTATATTTCCAATATGTTTACTAAAGCCGCTCTTGATAAAACACCCTCCATACAAAAACTGCTTTGATGGTATGTAAAGAACTATATTGTCTACAGTATGTCCCTCACCAGGGTAGTATGCTATAATATCAATACTGTTAAGCTTGAAAGTTGTATCTGTAGTTTGTATTAAGTGCTGAGGGAGAGGGTGGCTATTCTTTTTAGCTTCAATAGCCGTAAGCTTATATGCATAGGTCGGTATATTGTATTTATGAAATACTTCAATACTGCCTATTCTATCAACATGTGCATGAGTAATGATAGATGCCACAACATTTTTATGTAGGCTGTCTTGTACCCAAGATATAAGTTGTTCTGCTTGCAGGCTGTCCCAAGGTGTATCGAATATTAGCGCGTCGTCACCAGACAAGACAACAACTGCATTTGCATCGATATTCTTGTAGTTACCTACGTCTCCATAAGAGGTATAGAGGTGTATATTGCTATCTACCTTTGTTGTTGTTATGCTGTATTGTGCATAAGTGCAATTGAACACAACGATAGATAGCAATATGAATAATAACCTCTTCATGCTATGTTGTAAGCTCTTCTACAAGGTCTTTTTCTACACGTAGGTTTTCTATAATGTCTTTCTGACGTTCAGGAGTATTTTTACCCATGTAGTACTTCAGCAGCTTCTGTATTTGCTCATCTTGCTCCAGTAGCACAGGGTCTTTGCGCATATCTTCACCTATAAACTGTGCAAACTCTTCAGGGCTTATCTCACCTAATCCCTTAAATCGTGTTATTTCAGGCTTGTTGCCAAGTTCTGCTATTGCAGCTTTACGCTCTTCGTCAGAGTAACAATAGATTGTCTTTTGCTTGTTACGAACACGGAACAACGGAGTTTGCAAAATGTATACATGCTTCTTTTTTACAAGGTCTGGGAAGAACTGTAGGAAGAAGGTCATGATAAGCAAACGTATGTGCATGCCATCCACGTCGGCATCGGTAGCTATTACAATATTGTTGTAACGTAATCCATCCAATCCCTCTTCTATATTCAAAGCATGCTGTAATAGATTGAACTCCTCATTCTCGTATACCACTTTTTTGGTTAGCCCGAAGCAGTTCAATGGCTTACCTCTTAAGCTAAATACTGCTTGAGTAGCAACATCTCTACTTTTAGTGATAGAACCACTTGCAGAGTCACCCTCTGTAATGAATATGGTAGACTCTTTTTGTTGTTGCATGAACTCGTCTCTGTTCTTCTTTGGCGGCTCCTCATTGTAGTGCACGCGACAGTCGCGTAGCTTTTTATTGTGTAGGTTAGCTTTCTTAGCACGCTCATTAGCTAGCTTACGTATACCGGATAGCTCTTTGCGTTCACGTTCACTCTGCTCAACACGCTTTTTGATAGCTTCTGCTACCGATGGGTTCTTATGTAAGAAGTTGTCCAGCTCTTTTGCTAAGAACTCTAGTACGAACGACTTCATAGAAGGACCATTCTCATATACGTATTGTGAACCTAGCTTCGTCTTGGTTTGAGACTCGAATACGGGTTCTTGTACGCGTACAGATATAGCAGCGCAAATGCTTTGGCGTATATCACTAGCATCGTAGCTCTTGTTGTAGAAGTCACGGATCACTTTCACAAATGCCTCTCTGAATGCACCTTGGTGTGTACCGCCTTGTGTGGTATACTGCCCGTTCACGAAAGAGGAGATATCCTCTCCGTAATCGTTAGTATGCGTTAGTGCTACTTCTATATCTTCCCCCTTCATGTGTATGATGGGGTAGCGTATAGCTTCTGGGTTTGTCTTTTTAGTAAGTAGATCTAGCAGACCATTCTTTGAAACATATACCCTATTGTTGAACTTTATCTGCAACCCTGCATTCAGGTAGCAATAGTTCCATATCTGTGTTTCTATATAGTCATTGCGAAAATGGAAGTGTTTGAAGACCGTGTCATCAGGCACAAAGGTCACTAACGTACCGTTAGGCTCATCCGTTTTTGTTTCTTTATGTTCTGTAGTTAGTACACCTTTTTCAAACTCAGCCTCTTTCATTTTACCATCACGAAAGGCAGCTACTTTAAAGTACTTACTCAGGGCGTTCACAGCTTTGGTACCCACACCGTTTAGCCCCACTGATTTTTGGAAGGCTTTACTATCGTATTTGGCACCTGTGTTTATCTTGCTTACTACATCTACTACTTTCCCCAATGGTATACCTCGTCCGTAGTCTCTTATCGTTACACTACCATTGTCTATTTTTATCTCTACGCGCTTACCAAAGCCCATAGTATATTCGTCAATACAGTTATCTACCACCTCTTTCAGTAGTATGTATATACCATCATCAGAGCTACTACCATCTCCTAGCTTCCCTATATACATACCCGGGCGTAAACGTATATGCTCACGCCAGTCTAGAGACTTGATACTATCTTCAGTGTATTGATTGTTTTGTGCTGTCATGTTCTTTCCTCGGTTATTGCAAAGAAAATAAATATCCTGAGACAAATCATGGATATATATATCGTGTGGTTAATGTGTGTATTTCTTTTTATACACAGTTGATATGAAAAGAGCACCTCATTGAGGTGCTCCATGATATATACTAAGAGTTAGTATTAAAACTTGAATGCAAATGTCAATGCTATGTTGTTCAGCGCATTATTGATAGATGCGGTCGGTGATTCTATATTGCTATACCCTACAAAATAAGGCGATTCGTCTTGAGTGTACATACTACGTACATAGCCAATATCTGCTCTCCAATCATCAAAGTTGAAACCAATACCTGCTGATACATCCATACGCTCAGCATTCATACTGGTGTTTTGATATGGGCTACCATAGTAACCAAAACCTAAGCGTACCATCAATAGGTCAAGGTTTACTTCACCACCAATACGTAGGTTAGAGGCTCCTTTGTACATGTTCTTGATGCCATTGTTTACAGAAGTTTCGTAGCTGGCATCAAGGTCGTCAAGGTGTAGTCTTGCAGATTTGTAGTTCACAAATTCATAGTCTACTGTTATAAAACCTCTTTTGGCTATAATAGCAGCGGCACTGATAACTCCTCTCCAAGGTGTGGTCATGCCATATTGATATTCATTTGTCGGAGCATCTACACGTGTAATAGGACCATCAAAATATCCTAAAGTCTGTTTATAGTTCTCAGTATTAGATATTACGTAACGATTCTTAACGTCAGTTAGGCTGAAATATGTAGGTGTATGGAAAGCTGCACCAATACGGAATTCAGGACTTAGCTTATAGATAGCTCCTAACTTCAAGTTAACACCTGTACCTCTAGTGTCTGTCGTCTCTCCATGTGTTAGAAAGTCAAAGTCGTTGTTATTATTGCCAGACTCGTCAAACTCTCCAAATGTCATTTTCTTTCTATAACGTAGTGAAGGTATGCCAAGTGTAGCTCCCAACATTAGTTTCTCTTTATAGTTACCACCTAGTGTAAATGAGATGTCTGTAATACCTCCACGCTCTTCTACAGAGTTAGTTTGCCTGATACCTGAAGTGAAGGGAACTACTGTTTCAAAACCACCTAAAGCTGCGCTTGTATCGAGCAGGAATGATTCATAACCAAGACCTGCAAGTGTTACAGTGTTATTAATATCACCCGGGTAGTTTAACGCATCTAGCTCATAGGTTAATGAGATAGAGCTTGTATTATTTGTTCCTTGATAAGAATAGTTTCTATTGAAATCTGCTATTCTGTTGATGCCAACACCAAATGAGATGCTCTTCCAGTTGCTTTTTTTATACCTTTTCCCTTTTGCTGCATTCGTAAATACAGCTCCAAGGTTATTTACTGTAAAGCGTGTATTGTTATCATCAGTGCTCTGGTTCATATAGTCGCTTGATGTACTATTGAGCTTCAGTGATGGTGTAAATGTAAGCTCTGATTTTCGGTAGATACCAATACCTGCAGGGTTTACGCTAAGACCCGAAAAGTCTCCACCGATAGAGCCTAATGCATTACCAAAACCCATAGAGCGAGCTGTACCTTGAGAGTTAGTGTAAGAGTATCTAAGTGCGTCAGATTCGTCTTGCGCAAATGCTATGTAGCTGCTGCTACATGCTACGAAAATTATTGCGAAGAGTAGATATATACGGTTATTCATCGTGTTTTTTCTTTTAAGACAAAAATACTTGGCTAATGTTTAATTCCGGCCATTTCGTTTATGCAAAATCAATAACTATGCCGTGGTTAATAAAAAACCTCTCCAAGATATACATGAAGAGGCTATTTTTAGTTAAAGTTTTTATAAAGCTAATTAGCGTCTACCGCCGGTGCGACCGCCACTACTACGACTACCGCCACTACTCGGTGATGAATAGCTCCTGCCTGAAGAACGGCTTGGTGAAGAATAACTTCTACCAGATGATCTGCTAGGTGATGAGTAATTATTACTTCTGTTAGAAGGGCTACTCATACGTGTACCTGAAGAACGACTAGGGCTAGAGCTTCTTGTGCCTGAAGATGGGTAAGTTCTGCTAGGTGTAGACTGTGGTCTGCTATATCCAGAGGACGGTCTTCTTGTATTGGTAGATGGCGTTCTATTTATATTTGGGCTCGTAGCTCTTGTGCCATTATCATAGCTGCGTATATTATTGTTACGAGGTGACATTGACGGAGTACGTCTTAATTGATTCCTCTGTGTACCAACCCTTGTACGGTTTGAGCGATATGTGCTAGTTGGTCTGTTAATAGATGCGCGAGGACCATAACTATAGTTCCTGTTATTGTATCTATTATCATTTAAGCCAGAATAATATCCGTTCCAGTAACCGGTATTGTAAAACCCACCACCATAGTAGCCTCCGTAGTAACCGCCATAGTAAGGAGTGTTCCAACATGTGAAGCCTGGGTAACCATACCAGTTGTTATATCCCCAGTATGATGACCAGTAAGGTCCGCCACCCCAGTTATAGCCCCATCCCATAGATGGACCATACCATGGGTTGCCAAATCCGGCACCGTAAGAGAATCCCCAATAAGGGTTGCCCCATGCCCCCCAATAGCTTCCACCGTAATAAGGATTGTTGAAGCGACGTATGCGATTACTGTAGTAATAGTCGTCGTCTTCGTAATCTACATATTCATCTCCATCACTATTATAGCTTTGGCTATAGTTACGTTGTTGTTGCTGTTGCTGTCGTTGCAACGCTTGTCTTCTTTGCTCTTCTGCAGCTTTTTGTCGCTTTGCCTCATCTTTTGCGTCTTTTTCAGCATCATCAGCGGTGTAATAGATGTCGTCAACACTATTCCCGTTCTGCGCTAAAGCCGTTGACGCTCCGAAGACTATCAACATAAAAGCTAGTATATATGCGCGTTTCATATTAAGTTATTTTATCTTGTCTACTACTGTATGTAAATTACTACTTTTGCGGCACCCAACCAATTAATTAGAACGCCAAAAGTATGCCAAAAATATCATGAGCAATAAATTAACATCTCGTAAACAGGATTACGCACAATGGTATAACGACCTAGTGCTCAAAGGTGGATTAGCTGAACACTCAGATGTAAGAGGCTGTATGGTAATAAAACCATATGGGTTTGCATTATGGGAGAATATGCGCGATCAGTTGGACAGAATGTTCAAAGAGACAGGACATCAGAATGCCTATTTCCCGCTATTTATACCTAAAAGCTTTTTAAGTAAAGAAGCTGCCCATGTGGATGGTTTCGCAAAAGAATGTGCTGTTGTAACGCACTACCGCCTAAAGAATGATCCTGATGGTAATGGTGTGATAGTAGACCCGGAAGCAAAGCTGGAAGAAGAGCTAATTGTCCGTCCTACATCA
This sequence comes from uncultured Flavipsychrobacter sp., assembly GCA_964585115.1. Lineage (GTDB taxonomy): Bacteria > Bacteroidota > Bacteroidia > Chitinophagales > Chitinophagaceae > UBA5543. Next base: position 1,029 of record CAZPDA010000017.1, on the reverse strand, counting down.
GAGACCATTATTTGGAATAGCTATAAGAACTGGATACAGTCATATAGAGATCTACCGTTGTTGGTCAACCAGTGGGCGAATGTTGTTCGTTGGGAGATGCGTACACGTTTATTCTTGCGTACGGCGGAGTTCCTTTGGCAAGAAGGACATACTGCGCATGCTACCAAGCAGGAGGCAGTAGAAGAAACGACTAAGATGCTGAATGTATATGCCAACTTTGTAGAAGAGTATATGGCATTGCCAGTGATAAAAGGGGTTAAGACAGAGAGCGAGCGTTTTGCAGGTGCTGAAGATACTTATTGTATAGAAGCATTGATGCAAGATGGTAAAGCACTACAAGCAGGTACCTCTCACTTCTTAGGGCAAAACTTTGCTAAAGCATTCGATGTGAAGTTCTCTGACAAGGAGAATAATATGGAGTATGTATGGGCAACATCTTGGGGTGTGTCTACAAGGCTTATCGGTGCATTGATAATGGCACATAGTGATGATGATGGTCTAGTACTACCTCCGAAGATAGCACCGCTACAAGTAGTAATAGTGCCGATATTGGGTAAAGACCCTGAAGCTATAGCTAAGGTGAACAATACAGCTGAAGAGATAATGAAAAAGCTACGAGCAAGAGGTGTACGTGTGAAGTATGATGATGACGAAACGCGTCGCCCGGGTTGGAAGTTTGCTGAGCATGAGTTACGCGGTGTACCTGTACGTATTGCAATAGGTGCAAGAGATCTTGAAAATAACGTAGTAGAGATAGCAAGAAGAGATACAAAAGAAAAGAACACTTACCAGCTAGATGGTGTGATCGATACCGTAACGCAAATGCTTGAAGATGTACAGCAAGGCATGTTCGATAAAGCTCTTGCATACCGTGAAGAGCATATTACAAAAGCAGATAGCTGGGATGAGTTTGTGAACGTATTGGAAGAGAAAGGTGGTTTTGTATCTGCACATTGGGATGGTACTGCTGAAACGGAAGAAGAAATAAAGAACAAGACCAAAGCAACGATACGTTGTATACCTCTGGAT
>CAZPDA010000016.1:0-26525 GCA_964585115.1 uncultured Flavipsychrobacter sp. | reverse complement strand
GCAAATGCTTGCGGACCATGTATCGGTCAGTGGGCACGCCACATGGACGACCCTACTCGTAAGAATACCATTGTAACCTCTTTCAACAGAAACTTCGCTAAGCGTAACGATGGTAACTCTTCTACACACGCTTTCGTAGCTTCTCCTGAAATCGTAACAGCATATGCTATTGCAGGTAAGCTTTCTTTCAACCCATTGACTGACAAACTAGTTAACGATAAGGGTGAAGAAGTAATGCTTGATGAGCCTCAAGGTCTTGAACTACCTACTAAAGGTTTTGCTGTAGAAGATGCAGGTTACCAAGCTCCGGCTGAAGATGGTAGCAACGTAGAGGTAGTAGTAAGCCCTGAGAGCAATCGTCTACAACTACTTACACCATTCACGCCATGGGAAGGTACTGACCTTAAAGGCATGAAGCTATTGATAAAAGCATTTGGTAAGTGTACTACTGACCACATCTCTATGGCTGGTCCATGGTTGAAGTTCCGCGGTCACTTAGACAACATCTCTAACAACATGCTTATCGGTGCTATCAACGCATACAACCAAGAAGCTAATACAGTGAAGAACCAGCTTACAGGTGAGTATGGTGCAGTGCCTGATACTGCTCGTGCATATAAAGCAGCAGGTATAGGTAGCGTAGTAGTAGGTGATGAGAACTACGGTGAAGGTAGCTCTCGTGAGCACGCAGCAATGGAGCCTCGTCACTTAGGTGTTCGTGCAGTGTTGGTTAAGAGCTTTGCTCGTATCCACGAAACAAACCTTAAGAAGCAAGGTATGCTAGCACTTACATTTGCTAACAAAGCGGACTACGATAAAGTACAGGAAGACGATTCTATTGATATAGTAGGTCTTAACGACTTTGCTGAAGGACAGCCACTAACTGTGGTACTGAACCACGCTGATGGTAGCAAAGACGAGATAACTGTTAACCATACTTACAACAGCCAGCAGATAGACTGGTTCAGAAAAGGTGGTGCATTGAACGTTATCCGTGCTGAATTCGCTAAAGGATAATTCTTAGAATTTTCATAAATAAGAGCCGGTGGATACTTTCCATCGGCTTTTTTCGTTTCTACATCAGCAGTATTTCTTATATTTATATGTCGTAATTAGCCTATGTACAACAGATTACTAAATATCAAGAACTTTATAGAGTGGAAAGCATTTGGGGTATGCACCTCTATTGGCGATAAACTGGGCATTGCCACATCTCGCATACGCCTATGGTTCATTTACATATCATTCCTAACGTTGGGCTCCCCTATCGTTATCTACATGATATTAGCATTTTGGATGAATATAAAGCGCTACATATGGCTTAGCCGTAGAAATCCACTTAGATGGTTGTAGTATAAACCACCTTCTAATACCTCCGCTTAATAGCTACAGACTGCATTAGCCTAACAGCGCCTTTATGTCGCTCGTAAAAATCTACTTTATTAATATTATCGTTCTTAGGAATTACCACAGCTGCTATGGGATTGTACTCGTAGGTTAGTGGATGTTTCCTAGTATCCATAGAGCAATATACTTCTATAAAGTCACCCGCCTTTACGGATATACGATCAAAAAACAGGTCACTCTCCCACTTTGTTAATGGCATTACCATCACCAACATCCATTCAGTCTCAAAACGTGGTGTATCAGCCCGTGTAGTAGTACCGAAGAACTTTTCGTAGGTCTTTCTGTCTGTAATGACGAAGCAGTTAATACCTTTTTTCAAGTCATCCTCATTACCTACAAAGTAGTGGTCTTGCATCTTGGTGATGCTTACCTCTTGTGGTTGTGCATAAGATGCGGTAGAGAACAGTATGGATAGTATCAACAGAAAGAAGTACCTCATTGCAACAAAAACAGGTTTGCATAAATATAAAACAAGATGCACGGATTAAACAATTTCTTATCTTTGCGCCGTTATTTTATTGTTTTTAATTCTCATAAAGAAAGGAGTACACCATGCCAGTGTTACACAACCGAGTATCTAATGAGGAACTGAAGCAGCGTATGTTGGCAGAGACAGAGCCACGTACCACAGTTTCCTTCTACCAGTATTTCAACATTGCAGAACCGCAAAAGTTTCGTGACGACCTTTGGCTAAAGCTAGAGCCGCTTAAAGTATTTGGGCGTATCTACCTAGCATCAGAAGGGATAAACGGGCAAATAAGCGTCCCTGAAAGCAATTATGAGGCGTTTAGAGATGCTCTATATGCAGCTGATGAAGCATTGAACGGTATACGCATGAACATTGCCGTAGATGACGACGGTAAATCTTTCTGGGTATTGAAGATAAAAGTGCGTAAGCAGATAGTTGCCGATGGTATAGACGACCCTACGTTTGACATGAGCAAGAAGGGGCAATACCTAAAAGCTCCTGAGTTCAACAAACTGACAGACGACCCGAATACTATAGTAGTGGATATGCGCAATCACTACGAGTACGAAGTAGGTCATTTTCAGAATGCGATAGAAGTGCCGTCAGATACCTTCCGCGAGCAGCTACCAATGGCGGTAGATATGCTAAAAGAGCAGAAGGATAAGAACATCATCATGTACTGCACAGGTGGTATACGTTGCGAGAAAGCAAGTGCTTACATGCTGCACAATGGTTTCAAGAATGTATTCCACGTAGAGGGAGGCATTATTGAATATACCCGCAAAGCCAAAGAACAAGGCTTACCTGTGAAATTCATCGGTAAGAACTTTGTATTTGACAACCGCTTGGGCGAGCGTATTACGGATGATGTGATAGCAGAATGTCACACTTGCGGTAAGCCATGCGACTCGCACACCAACTGTAAGAATGATGGTTGTCACCTACTCTTCATACAATGTGAGGAATGTGCTGAGAAGCTACAAGGATGCTGTAGTAGTGCCTGCCAAGAAGAATACAACCTACCTGTGGACGAGCAACGTGCACGCAGAGCAGGCAGAGAGAATGGCATCAAGATATTCAACAAGTCGAAAGACCATCCGCTAAGAAAGCACCGTGAAGAATGGAGAAAACAACGCGAAGAGAATAATATCTCATAATATAGACAAGAGCCTCCTGAATAGGGGGCTTTTTTATTGCGTTTGTGGAATATGAAGGCTGTAACGTCTATTAGTAAACACCACACTATGGCAGACGTACAAATAAATACTGAGAATAACAGGCGCAAGACAGCAGCTCCAAGAGTAGACCTAACGCCGATGGTAGACCTTGGCTTCATCCTCATCACCTTCTTCATCTACACGACAACTATGGCACAAAACAAGGCTATGGAGATACAAATGCCATATAAGCCATCAGACCCGTCGACGGTGTTCATCGACACCAGTACCATCACACTCATACCTACGGCAGACCATAAGGTAGTATACTACGAGGGCAAACTAAGAGATGAACATCAACCCAAAACCATAAGCTATAATGAGCTGAGAAACATGATACCTAAAAAGCAAAATGACCTAAAGCATTTACCCGCCAAATATTCAGACCAAGCACGGATGCTACAAGTAATAGTAAAGCCACATGAAAGCTGCAACTATGAAGATTTTGTAGCGATAATAGATGAAATGAAAATCAACCAAGTGCCTATATACACTATTGCAGATATAACAGAACAAGAAGAGATAATAGTAGCTAAGAAACTATAACCACATGACCGTATCTTTGCCAGATATTCATGGAGATAACGCTACAAGGAGAAAGCATCACCCTACTACCCCAACGTGCTGTCTATTGGCAACGAGCAGAAGCCATTATTATAGCTGATGTGCACTGGGGCAAAACGGCACACTTTAGAAAGAATGGCATAGCCATACCTGCCAATACTCACGACGAAGATGCTAAGAACCTGAGCGACCTTGTGAATCAACATCAACCCAAACGACTGATAATAGCAGGAGACCTGTTTCATAGTAAGCATAACAATGAGGTAGACTCTTTCGCACACTGGCGGGAACAATACCCCGACCTATCAGTAGAGCTGGTAAAAGGTAACCATGATATACTACCAGATGAGGTCTACGAAAGTCTTAACATCACTATCCATAAGTATACCTTAGAGCTTTCACCCTTTACCATTATACATGATGCTCCGGAACAGCTAATCAATAGTTACTATATACATGGACATGTACATCCATCAGTTAAAGTAGCGCAGCGAAGAATGGGCTTAAAACTTGACTGTTTTGCTGTAAATAAGCACAACATGATACTCCCCGCCTTTGGCAGATTTACAGGTAGGCATCAACTAAAAGCCAGTGAATATAAAGACCTGTACGTCATAGCAGAAAAAGAAATAATACGTTGGCGGTAAGCAAAATAGTTCTACAAAAGACACCGTTTTTTCGTACTTTCGCACCCTAAATTTTACACATGCAGCAATCAGTCTTTGAGCACATGCAAGAACTAGAGCATGAGCAATTAGTTTTCTGTCACGATCCTAAAACAGGACTTAACGCAATTATAGCTATACATGATACAACACTTGGGCCTGCCCTTGGCGGTACTCGTTTGTGGAACTACGCTAGTCATGAAGATGCCGTAATAGATGCATTGCGATTGAGCCGTGGCATGACGTACAAGGCTGCCATCAGCGGACTGAACCTAGGTGGTGGTAAAGCAGTTATCGTTGGTGATGCTAAATCAATAAAATCAGAAGGACTTTGGAGACGCTACGGTAAGTTCGTCAACAGCCTGAATGGTAAATATATTACAGCTGAGGATGTGAATACATCTGCTCGTGATATGGAGTACATCTCTATGGAAACACAATTTGTAACAGGTGTTCCTGAATTCATGGGTGGTAGTGGAGACCCTTCTCCATTCACAGCATATGGCGTATTTGTAGGAATGAAGGCTTCTGCTAAGAAAGTATGGGGTAACGATAGCCTATCAGGACGCAAAGTGTTGGTACAGGGTGTAGGACACGTTGGTCAGTACCTAGTAGGCCACTTGGTAGAAGACGGTGCTGAAGTATACATCTCTGACATCAGCGAAAGCAAACTAAAAGAGACTACAGATAAGTTTGAAGGTGTGAAAGTGGTAGACAACTCAGATATCTTCAACCTTGATATGGACATCTACGCACCATGTGCGCTAGGTGCTACGGTAAATGACGAGAGCATTGCTAAGATGAAGTGCCCTATCATAGCAGGTGCGGCTAACAACCAGCTTGCTGTAGAAGAGAAGCACGGACCAATGCTTATAGAAAAAGGTATCGTGTACGCTCCTGACTTCTTGATAAACGCAGGTGGCTTGATAAACGTAAGTGCTGAGCTAGACGGTTATAACTACGACCGTGTAATGGGTCAAGTAGAGCAGATATACGACCGTACTTTGGAGATATACTCACTGTCTGACGAAGAGAAAATGCACACACAAGCAGCAGCTATGACTCTTGCTAAAAGACGCCTTGAGGTAATAGCAGGTGTTAAAAGCAGACTATAATTAGCTTAAATACACTATACAGAGAAGCCCTGCCTATTGGCGGGGCTTTTTATTGAGTTCTATATAATAAGTAAGTTTAGTTTATCACAAGCCTACGTGTAGCTACTATTACACCATCCTCTTTTAGTGACAATATATACACCCCTTGCGGTATGCCGTCTACAGGTATAGCGGCTCTACCCCCATGCACATTGTCTACATTCTTCACGGCTCTACCTACTATATCTATTAGCGATATAGAATAACCATGCGAACTGTTTGGCGTGAATGTCACCATAGCTTGCTTATTAGCAGGGTTAGGAAAAACATCAAGACCAAAGCTATATGCAGATAGAGCAGTAGCACTTGTTATATCCTTTTCCTTTACTACTACTTTAGCTACATATAAATGGTCAGTACTATCTGTGTTGTTAGCAGTAATATGTTTGCCTAGAGCTGTAGTATCATTTATCCAATATTTAGCATCTAAGAGATTAAGAGTATACACATTATGATTTTCATCAGCACATATATTTAAAAGTGTATTTCCTACTCCTGAGTGATTTCCTGTTACTCCTAACTCTCTGCGCTTGTTGCCAAACAGATCGTACAAGCTTAGCCTGTATTCTTCGTATGTAGTATTAGCACCGGTACCTAAGCTCACATGTGCACACCCTACAAAAAGCTCATTATGCCTATTGAGTGCCAAACTAACATTGTAAAAGTAATTATGATTAGATATAACACCATAAAGGTCCTTTGCCCATGCAGCATTGCCAGCGGCATCATACTTAGCTAAATAATGCCTATAACCGGATGTAGTTCTAGGAGAAACAAGCCTATAAGCACCAAAATTAGCCGTATCGGCATAGGTACCTTTAATATATACATCCCCTTGCCCATCTAATACGACAGAGGAGGTTACTACATCATAATGTTGGTCATTCACATTGCTACGTATCCACTGGAGTGTACCTGCACTGTTGCACTTAATCAATAACAACCTATGCGACGGATACCGCTCAGGCATGTGAAATGGAGTATTTTCGAACATAATAGAGTTTGAACTTATAGTAGATCCAACTATAATTACATTACCATTGTTGTCAGTAGCCACGTCTCTAGGCACAGTACTACCTATAGTTCCACCAAAATGTCTTCCCCATACATAGTTGCCGCTAGAGTCATACTTTAATAAATAACAATCTTTAACCTTTGTACTTGCAGACCTGACAAAAGTATCATTGCCTATAGTAAAGGTAGTAGCATGAATACCTACTACATATATGTTACCTTTTGCATCTACTCCCATCCTATTGCTGAAGAAATTGGGCACTGAAGGCTGTCCTTGCCCTATTAATCCAAGATCGTCAGTACGCATCCATATCTGATTACCATTAAGGTCGTATTTAGCTATATAATGCCTTATTATAAGGTCTGTATAATCTTGATAAGTACCATTCACGTATATATATCCACTTGCGCTATAGCGGATGTTCCTTGTGTGTAATATCCCATTGTTGATACTTACATCTTTAGCCCAAAGCACCTTGCCTGTAGTGTCGTATTTAACAATAACACTATTATCAGAACTGAGTCCGTAGGTAGTAAGCCCGGCTATCTTAAATGTGTCTCTGTAGTTGTAATAGGTATATACACCACCTTGTTGGTCGCTGGTCATTTCAAACATCCCAGCATTCGAAGCTGTAGGGTTATATGTGCTAGTGTGTACCCATTCCCAGTCCCATATGGTAGTGGTTTGAGCCTGAGCTTTTGTGCTTAGCAATAAGAATAGAACTAGTGTGAAGGAATATAAGTATTTCATAAATAGGTTGATTTGATAGTAAATATACGGAATAGCAGTATATATAAACATTTAAATGGTATTAATCGGTGTCAGCCATCTCTACGCAATAAATATATTTTCTCTTACCTTTACCTCGGTTTCATGAACCGGGGACATGCTGAAAACCCGGACAAATCGAGTAGGCGTCATTTAGCTAAACTATTTAATTATGCTTTCGTTAAACATCGCACTTCTTGGCATTCTTGTTGACCTTGATGTATTTCTGGGCTTATTGAACGGAATTACACTTTAGTCGACCAACTAACAAAACAAAGGACCACTCTGCATAAGGGTGGTCTTATTATTTCTCCCCAAAAGACCTATTCTTAATTATTGAGATTGCTGCTGTTTAATGTTTCACTGTTTCATGTTTCATTACAGCAGGTACATTTTTTGTGTTTATCTATCATCTAGCATTCACCACCCTCATCATCCTTACAAAATACTGCAATAGCCTCTTGCATAAACGCAGCAAGCCCTTTCTTATAGTTCTCATAATGAGCGGTAAAGCGTTCATCTTCTACATATATTTTGCCTAAGCCTAAGAAGCGTTGTTTACTAGTAGGGGTAAATAGGTTGAGATGTTCATAATACTGCCCTATCAACTGCTGCACCTCATCGTTATCAGCACCAAGAGGCATAGCATCTGCTATTTGCTGTGTAAGCTCTTTACCCTGTCGTTTCACTTCTTCAAAGCGTTGTTTACCCCAACCTTTTATACGGTTCTCAGTATCAGTTACCTTATCCTCACCCCAGCGGTCTTTAGCTTCTTGCCTTATGGCTTCTACTTTGTCTTGAGGGAAACCCTCATATAGTTCCTCGTCAGTCATTTGGTTATTGTTGTTCATTGTTTCTATTGTTTTATCAATGGTTTGTATCAGTGTCTTTAGTCGCTTATGTTTTTGCTTTAGCAGATGTTTATGCTCCTGTAGTGCCTTTACTGGGTCGTAGTCAGGATTATCAATTATCTCTGCTATCTCTTTTAGTGGTATGTCCAGTTCTTTGAAAAAGAGTATCTGTTGTAGACGTAATAGTCCTGCACGAGTATAGTATCTGTAGTTCTTCTCCGAGCGATGACTAGGTATCAGCAAGCCTATCTTATCATAATGATGTAGTGTACGGATGCTTACACCCGCTATTGCAGACAACTCTTGTACGGTATACTTCTTCATAGCAAGAGCAAAACTAGGCTATGACGTAAGGTAAGGGTCAAATATTTCTACAAGTTTTTTTTTGGGGGGGGCATAGGGATACATCACCCTAAAACGTAAAAAACACAAATGTAGTAGTGAAACAATGAAACAGCAATAAGGATTACGCTACATTATAGGCAACAAAGGAGTGAAGTATATAGCAACACTTACCACGAGCATGAGTAAATAGGCACGCCACTTACCTATTTTACTAGCGCGGAGGCTTAACAGTACCAGTATCATTAGAGCGACTACTAAAGTAATGATATATATAATATACATTTCGGGAGACTGATATATCCACCCGCCTTTGTTTATACCAGATTCGCCCCAAGGGTATTTATCCGTACCATTAATAGCAATAATCATTAACTCCCACCCTCTAAGCAGTATAAAGAATAGAGGTAGCAGGTTGATGAGTAGTAAAAACAGAAATCGCTTCATGGGTGTGTACTTAAGGAATAAAGATATTGATTATTAAAAAGTGATACGGTAAAATGCAATAGCACATGAAATCACTAGTGCTCGGTAGTACTGTCCCCCTATAATTACGTCCACCTTATCCCGCCACATGGAAGGGACTTATTACCTTACACCACTCACTATAACACATCCTCCCCTTATGGAGCCTGCACCGATACTTCGGTGGAGTTAGAGGGGCTTGATGAATGGCAACAAATACCACCACATTCAACGGTTTTCTTATTACTTTTGCTGCCGTATATTATCCATACAAGCTACAAAACACATATATGTTACAACTACCGGGACAAACAGCCTTCTACAAAGGGAAAGTGCGCGATGTATATACCATCAACGATAAGTATCTGGTGATGAAGGTGAGCGACCGTATCTCTGCATTTGATGTGGTGCTACCACGCCCCATACCTTATAAAGGGCAGGTGCTGAACCAGATAGCAGAACAGTTTTTGGACGCAACGGCAGACATAGTACCAAACTGGAAGATAAGTGCTCCACTACCCAACGTGACCATAGGGCACAAGTGTGAGACCTACCCTGTAGAGATGGTGATACGTGGCAACCTTACAGGACATGCATGGCGTACCTACAAGAGTGGCAAACGTGAGCTGTGTGGCGTAGCATTGCCCGAGGGCATGAAGGAGAACGACTTCTTCGACGAGCCTATCATCACCCCAACTACCAAAGCACATGAGGGGCATGACGAGGATATATCTCGTGAGGACATCATAAAGAAAGGACTGGTAAGCGAGGAAGAATACACCAAGCTGGAGGAATATACCCGTGCACTCTTCTACCGTGGTAAGGAGATAGCGCACAAGCAAGGGTTGATACTGGTAGATACTAAATACGAGTTTGGAAAGATAGGTGATACCATCTACCTGATAGATGAGATACACACACCGGATAGCTCTCGCTACTTCTACCTGCAGGGCTACGACGAGCGTCAGGCTGCGGGCGAACCACAGAAGCAACTAAGCAAAGAGTTCGTAAGAGAGTGGCTGATGGAGAACGGCTTTCAAGGTAAAGAAGGACAGGAAATACCTGAAATGACCGATGAGGTGGTAGATAGCATATCACAACGATATATAGAGCTATACGAGAAGGTAACAGGCAAGCTGTTTCAGAAAGAAGAACTTACCGAAGAAGAATGGACAGACAAGCTCAACGCAGCTATTGCTGAACTTAAATAACACATTACAAGGCCGACAGAATACGTCGGCTTTTGTCTTTATATAAGGTCTTGTATCGATACAGTGATACACACGATACAGAATAGTATAAATAGTAGCACGTCACTTCTTAGCATAGCACATAGCAGCATCAAGAATTAAAGGCTAGGCAGTACAGTAGCACATAGCAGCATCAAGGTAGCCGCAATGCTCACGGTGTCTTTGAGCATTGCTGTCTTTGTTTCTTTGGACAAGCAAAGAAAGAAGGAACTTATAATAAGACATGAGATTGCCCCAACCTCCATCGGGATAAACTCCATCGTAGCCCGCAATGACGAGTTACTTAATACAATCAAACATCCTCCCCTACGGGAGCCTGCACCAACACTTCGGTGGAGATAGAGGGGCAGTAATAATCCCTTGTATTGATACAGTGATACAACGATACACCAAACAATATCCCACCCACTACGTTATAACATCGGTTAATATGATTTAAGCATACTATAACAGTATCGTATTACTGCAAATCATTACCTTGCACCAGCCAACAATTATAAATATTACAGCAACATGCGCAATCTATTCTATCGTATAGGTATACCTCTAGTGATACTAACAGGAGCATTGGTATATGTATTTAGAGACACTAGCTCTATTGTGTTGTTCAGTATCGTTTTAGGGCTATTTCTCATGGGCTTGTACGATGTACTGCAAAACAAGCATGCCATACGTAAGAACTTCCCCCTACTGGGCAGGCTACGTTATTTCTTCGAGTTCATATCTCCTGAGATACAGCAATACTTCATAGAGCGCAATACGGACGGTGCACCTTTTCCGCGCAACGAACGTGCACTAGCCTACCAACGTGCTAAGAACATCAGTGATACACAACCCTTTGGTACACAGCTAGAGCTGAACAACTCGCGCTACGAGGGTATCAAACACTCCATGTTCCCAACACACCTGAGTACGGATGCGCCACGTGTCATCATAGGCGGACCTGCATGTACACAACCCTATGCGGCATCGCTACTGAATATATCGGCAATGAGCTTTGGCTCGCTGAGTAATAATGCTGTACGTGCGCTAAACCTTGGTGCTAAGAAAGGGGGCTTCTATCACAATACGGGAGAAGGTAGCATATCAGACTATCACAGAGAGGGGGGCGACCTTGTATGGCAGATAGGTACAGGATACTTTGGCTGCAGGGATAAGGATGGCGTGTTCTGTCCTGACAAGTTCAAAGAACGTGCGCACCTGCCTGAGGTGAAGATGATAGAGATAAAACTATCGCAAGGAGCCAAACCGGGGCATGGTGGTGTGTTACCAGCTATTAAGAATACTGAAGAGATAGCACGTATACGATTGGTAGAGCCGCATAAGACCATACTATCCCCACCGGGGCACTCTGCCTTTAGCGATGCTAAGGGGTTACTACACTTTGTACAAGAGCTGAGAGAGCTAAGCGAGGGTAAGCCTGTTGGCTTCAAACTATGTATAGGGCGTACGGATGAGTTTATAGAAGTGTGTGAGCAGATGGTGGCTACAGGTATCAAACCCGACTTTATAACCGTAGATGGTGCCGAAGGGGGTACGGGTGCTGCACCGCTGGAGTTTGCCGACGGTGTAGGTATGCCCATACAGCCTGCATTGATATTTGTGTGTAAGACACTTGCACGTTACAACCTGAAGAAGGACATTAAAGTAATAGCATCGGGCAAGGTAATATCGGGCAACTCACTGCTGAAGATGATAGCCCTTGGTGCCGACCTGTGTAATAGTGCCAGAGGTTTCATGTTCTCGCTAGGATGTATACAGGCACTAAAGTGTAACAACAATGAATGCCCTACGGGTGTGGCCACACAAGATAAGATGCTGATAAAAGGACTGGTGGTGAAGGATAAGAAAGAACGCGTGTACAACTTTCACAAGAACACCATAGAGGCAGCCATAGAGCTACTAGGTGCTGCAGGTTATCACAGTATAGACGAGGTGAACATCAACATGTTCATGAAAGGAGATGAGTTTGAGGACATGGCAAATAAGTACTTCCCTGATATACTGACACAGTATCAAGACCTTTAGTGATAATTAAGAAGTAAAAAAGCAAAAGTATTGGTCAGGTATGCTTATGTATCGGTGTATCGTTGTATCGATATAGGTGGCATAACTACCCTTCCCCTCCTTGGAGGGGGTTAGGGGGTGGGTTGTAAGTAGACACACCCCTGTTTCACATTCGTTCAACATCCCCTCTCCAGAGGGGAATCTCCTATTCTTGTATCGCTATATCGATACAGTGATACAACACTACCAATAGAAATAAGTATATTGGTATATCAACACCATACATGACCATTCACGAAATAGATATTGACAATTGTACATTCTTAAGTTCATCAGACAAGGAAGAAGAGCAAGAAATCTACTCTGCAACAAGAGCTGCATTTGCGCACTTCAACAAGTACACCCCACCTACACAACACAATAATATACGCATTGTATATACTGCAACGATAGACGGTACCAGTTACACTTTTACAAGTGAGGTATACACTACTGAAGAAAGTAACCTAAGGATTTGGATAGTATTTAAGTATTTGGTCTTGCAATACGATCCGTCTAACCCCAATCATTACCAATTCATATCTAACCCGAATAGGTAATCATTATTGTTTTGTATCGCTGTATCATTGTAACGATACAGAGGTACGGAACCGTGTAAGAATAGCTTAATACAACCTGTCATACTGAGCAAAGCGAAGTATCTGCCTAACTATCCATTGAGGAGATCCTTCACTCCGTTCAGAATGACATACTACTATTGGGCTATCTTCTACTCTTGTATCATTGTATCACCGTATCGATACAGAAGAATATCCACCCTAAAACTCAACCATTTCATAGTTGACGGTGTTTTGTACTTTTGCGGTAAGCTGAACTAATTATGATGAACAAAAGCATCGTTTTCCTTATTTGCATTACAACATTAATAATATCATCGTGCAGTAACACAGGAAACGAAGATGAACAAAAACTGAAAGGCACTTGGCTGAACAACAGTAGTGCCAATGGTTTAAGCTCTGGCGTAGCTACCAGCTGGACCTTTAGTGATTCTTCAAGCGGCACTTTTCAAGTAGCTATTGATGAACCTAGCCTTTCGGTGAATAGTACCCACCCCATACAGTGGACGATACACGATATTGGAGGCAAGAAATGTATCATCGTAAAGTATGACAAAGCCCAAGTAGCATCTTCTGACGACTTCATGAAGCAGACCCTAGAGCAGCAAGACCTAAAGTATAACACTACAGATACGATACAGTACAGTATTCAAGACGATAAGACATTAATAATAAACTACCTTACAATAAAGCCCACCATCAAAGACACGGCAAAGGTCACATTTACAAGACAATAAGAAAGAAATATAACTATAATGAGCAATACAACAAGCAGAGTGATAAAAGCCCCAACGGGTACTACACTTAACTGTAAGAACTGGGTAAGCGAAGCGGCTTACCGTATGATACAGAACAACCTTGACCCCGAGGTGGCAGAACGCCCCGAAGACTTGGTGGTATATGGCGGTATCGGTAAGGCTGCCCGCAACTGGGAGAGCTTTGACAAGATACTGGAGTGCCTGAAAGAACTGGAAGAAGACCAAACACTGATGGTACAGAGTGGTAAACCTGTGGGTATATTACGCAGCCACAAGAATGCACCACGTGTATTGATAGCTAATAGTAACCTTGTGGGCAACTGGGCTACATGGGAGCACTTCCGCGAGTTGGAGGCTAAGGGCTTGATGATGTACGGGCAGATGACCGCAGGTAGCTGGATATACATTGGCTCTCAGGGTATCGTACAGGGTACTTACGAAACCTATCTATCACTTGCAGACATCAACTTCAATGGTTCACTTAAAGGCACATTGAACGTAACAGCAGGTCTTGGTGGTATGGGTGGTGCTCAGCCACTTGCCATTACTATGAACGAGGGTGTTTGCCTTGCTGCCGAGGTGGAAGAATGGCGTATGCAGAAGCGTATAGAAACACGCTACTTGGATAAATACACGCATAATATAGATGAGGCTATCGACTGGGCTTTGATGGCTAAGGAGAACAAACAAGCCGTATCTATAGGTGTTTGTTGCAACGCGGTAGACCTACTACAACGCTTGATAGACAGAGACATCACTCCTGATACACTTACCGACCAAACATCTGCACACGATGAGTTGATAGGTTACTTCCCTGAAGGGATGAGTGTGGAGGAAGCCAATGCTCTACGCGAAAGCGACCCTAAGGAATATTCTGCTCACTCACTAGACACTATGGCAAAACACGTACGCCAAATGCTGGAGCTACAGAAGCGTGGTGCTATCACATTCGACTATGGTAACAACCTACGCGGACAAGCTAAGGACAAGCGTGGTGTGGAGAATGCGTTCGACTTCCCGGGTTTTGTACCTGCATATATCCGCCCGCTGTTCTGCGATGGTAAAGGACCTTTCCGTTGGGTGGCACTAAGTGGCGACCCTGAAGATATATACACTACAGACCAAGCATTGAAGGAGCTATTCCCAGAGAATAAAGGTTTGATACGCTGGCTGGATATGGCTAGAGAACGTATTGCCTTCCAAGGATTGCCGAGCCGTATATGCTGGCTAGGTATGGAAGAGCGTGAGAAAGCAGGCTTATTGTTCAACGAACTGGTACGTACGGGCAAGGTAAAAGCACCTATCGTTATCGGTCGCGACCACTTGGATTGTGGTTCTGTTGCCTCTCCAAACCGTGAGACGGAAGCTATGAAAGACGGTAGTGATGCCGTGGCAGACTGGCCTATCCTTAATGCACTTATCAATACGGCAGGTGGTGCTAGTTGGGTATCTTTCCACCATGGTGGTGGTGTAGGTATGGGCTACTCGCTACATGCAGGTATGGTTATTCTTGCCGATGGTACTGAAGATGCAGATGAGCGTCTACGCCGTGTGTTGCACAACGACCCTGCTATGGGTATCCTTCGTCACCACGATGCGGGCTACGAGCAAGCCACAGACAATGCCAACAAGTTTGGACTGAATATTTGGTAAACAATTAAATAATCTAATCATGAAACCAGAAAACGTAAACCCACAGAACTTTAATGTCAAAAAAATAATTTACACATCTCCTGACAACTATTTTTCCATTGCTATCGGAGAAGGTGATGGTGGTAATATTTATGATAAAAGTCAAACACGATTTGCTATGAGGTGGAATGGCAAAATAGATGAGCATAAAGGATTCCCTACATCTAATGGACATCCAATGTGGTTTCAACTGCCTAACGAGCTTGATGAAATATTAAAAGTTTTAATTGAACACAGCCATATATCAATCAAGGATAAATAAGTCGTCCAGCATTTTTTTGATAATATAGAATACTAAAAGAGCTGCTACAGAAATGTGGCGGCTCTTTTATTTCTCTATTTGTTTGAGATAAATATCTTTAACTAATGCATCATATTTTAATTGACTATCATCATCTCCATCAACAGATAGATATATATCACCAAGTTTCTCATTCCCCAAGAACAAAGCCATTTTTACTTGTTCATAAGTCAACTTTCTTACACCGCAGTTACTAATCGAACAACAAGAGAAATCTTTACCATTATAATCTACATCTTTCAATAATCTAATTTCAACTTCGTCACCATCAATAGCCATTAAAACACCAGGCATTAATGAACAGTGCTCTACATAATCTCCAATTTTAAGCTCCTCACTCATGACAAACCTATTAAGAATTTCAAGAACCTGTAAGATACTTATTTGGCGAGAATACGGGTCATAGCCTGCAATAACATATAAATCAACTAGAAACTACTGCATAAATGTGGTGGCTCTTTTCTTTACATTTACTGCGCAATATGAAAGACATGGAAATAAGGATAGTAACCCACGATGATATCGATGTATTACAGCAAATAAGCAGGCAAACATTCGAGGAGGCTTTTTCTGTAGACAATGATGCGCAAGACATGGCTAAGTACCTCAATGAGAACCTATCTACAACAAGGCTTGAAGAAGAGTTATCTAATCCTCACTCCTACTTTTATTTTGCCATAGTAGATGGTACCGTAGCAGGCTACCTAAAGCTAAACTGCCTAGATGCCCAGACAGACATTAAAGACCAGCACGCCCTTGAGATAGAAAGGATATATGTAATAGGCAGTATGCAAGGCCTAAGAATAGGACAAGCACTCTACTCTATAGCCGTAGAGAAAGCTCAGGAAATGAATGCACAGTACATCTGGCTAGGTGTGTGGGAACATAACCATAAGGCAATAAGATTCTATAAAAAGAATGGCTTCGTTGAGTTTAGTAAGCACTCCTTTATGCTGGGCAACGATGAGCAGACCGACATTTTAATGAAAAGACCTATCTAGTAAAGATTATCCAAGAACACACTTTTCAGCAGCCCCTTCCACAATGGCGTCTTTCGTTATATGCCCATAAACTAGCCCTGAAAAGAAATAAGTACATTTGCAGCCAATGTTCAATAGGTTCAAGATATTTTGGTATGCGTCTTTATCGCTGGTGCTATGCTTTAGCATAGGTGGTATAGACCAGCTTGAAACGCTACAGCAACACACTGCATTTTCTAAGGCTACGCAATATATTTCGCCAGACAATACAGAGCCGAAAAGTCTATTCACAGCTTTAGCAGAGCATCGCCTACAGCTACTACAACCTACAGAGTGCGGCGCATCTACAGGGGTAAGGATATACAGCTACAATTATTACAGCTATATCAATGCCACCTTTTTTGAGCATTACAACCCTCTTCTTACTAATGAGCTAAGTGATGCAAAGAGCGACCACCAAATAAAACAAGACCGTATAGCCTTATTGCTATTCCCTTACCATAGCTTCATCTAGCAACGTCCTCACATATAGCATATTATTCATCCCTCATAAGCTTGCCAACAACTGGTGTGCCTGAGCGGATATTTCTTTATTTCAACAATACACTATTAATGGACGTAACATTAGTTATAGCAACTGTACTGGTATTGCTTATAGCCTTGTTCATTGTACTGATAAAACAATCCGTAAAACTATCAGATAAGAGAACACAAGACAGGCTACTGAATGAACTACAGCAATACGAACAACGTACTAAAAATAAGTTAAGCACTTATAATATATACGGCACTTCTGCCATAGGTATAACAACAGGCAATGACTACCTGATATATGCAAGAGAAAATGATGATGCCGAGATAGAACTAAGAGATTTGTCAACCTCAGCTATAAGGTCTGCCGAAGTGCTATACGACTCTTACGGAAAAGGATATACCAATGAGATAAGGGCAGGTTGGGACCTCTCAGACATCATACTACGGCTACACCTAAAGACCAATGACCGTTATGATATACAATTCTACAACGAGATAAGAGACGGTGCAGCTCATAGATACAACAATACTGAGCTGGCTAAAAAGTGGCAAAAAATAGTGAGTGACAACCTGAACTAACTATCTATTCATCAAGAGCTGCTACATTTAGTAGTAGCTCTTTTTATTGTAGATAAAGTTGGGCTAATACACTGTGTCATTCCGCACTTGATGCGGAATCTCAAGACCTTCCAAATAGTGATCTCGCGAGACCTCCCCCCCACTCTTGTATCGATACTCTGATACAACGATACAGTACACACCTATCAGCCCCATAAAACTTGGCAGTACAGTAGCACTATAGCAGCATCAAGGTAGCAACAATGCTCATAGCGTCTTTGAGCATTGTTGTCTCTGTTTCTTTGGACAAGCAAAGAAAGAAGGAAATTATTAGAGAATAATAGGTAAACATTAAAGAGATTTCTCACCCTAAAGGGATTCCCCGAAGGGTCGGGGTAAACTGGAAATGACGAATAACTATGAAGAGGCAGAAATATACGCCAAAGTTCTACCATACCCCATTTTTTTGTTTCTTTGCCTACCTTAATATACAAGCAATTATGTCGTACAGAATAGGACAAGGTATAGATTTTCATCAATTGGAAGAAGGCAGATATTTTTGGCTGGGAGGTATACACATTCCTCATACCAAAGGTGCGGTTGGTCATTCTGATGCCGACGTACTGCTACATGCCATTTGCGATGCTATGCTTGGTGCGCTAGGTCTGGGTGATATTGGTGTACACTTCCCCGATACTGACCCTAGCCTAAAAGGTATTGATAGTAAGATACTATTGAAACAGTCTTACGACCTGATAAAGGAGAAAGGCTACGGCATAGTGAATATAGACAGCACTCTACTATTACAAAAGCCGAAAATAAGTCCATATGTACCTAAGATGCAAGAGACCATTGCAGGCATACTGGAGTTAACGATACAAGATGTATCCATCAAGGCTACCACTACAGAAAAACTAAGCTTTATAGGCCGTGAAGAAGGCGTAGTAGCTACGGCAAATGTGCTACTGTATAAGCTTTAGGAAATCTTTCCATACATATTCGTAAACCGTATAAAGGTTGTACCTTTGCAGCTTCTATTTAGGTATGCAACACATTAGAAATTTCTGCATTATTGCACACATCGACCATGGTAAGAGTACCTTGGCGGATAGATTATTGGAACATACTAAGACCGTGACCGAGCGCGAGATGCAAAGTCAGGTATTGGATGATATGGACCTTGAGCGTGAGAAAGGTATCACCATCAAGAGCCATGCTATACAGATGGACTATGTTCATGATGATGAGCATTATATACTGAACCTTATTGACACTCCTGGACACGTGGATTTCTCTTACGAGGTTTCTCGTGCACTGGCAGCATGTGAAGGTGCGCTACTACTGGTAGACGCATCGCAAGGTATACAGGCGCAGACCATATCCAACCTATACTTAGCACTAGATAACGACCTTGAGATAATACCTGTTATCAACAAGGTAGATATGGAAGGTGCTATGATAGAAGAGGTGACCGACCAGATAGTAGACCTTATCGGTTGCGACCCTAACGACATCATACACGCCAGCGGTAAGGCAGGCATAGGTATACAAGATATACTAGATGCAATAATAGCACGTGTACCATCCCCCAAGGGTAATCCTGATGCACCACTACAAGCATTGATATTCGATAGTGTGTTCAACCCGTTCCGTGGTGTTATCGCCTACTATCGTGTCATAAACGGCAGCATACACAAAGGAGAAAAAATCAAGTTCTACCATACTGATGAGGAATATGATGCCGATGAGGTAGGTATACTAAAGCTGGGTCTTACCCCTAAAAATGAGGTAAAGACAGGCGATGTGGGTTATATCATCACAGGTATCAAAAATGCTAAGGAGATAAAGGTGGGTGATACCATTACTACGGTAGAAAACCCGCATAGAGAAGCAGTAACAGGTTTCGAGGAAGTGAAACCAATGGTATTCGCAGGTATATTCCCTGTATCTACCGACGACTTTGAGGAGCTGCGCGACTGTATGGAGAAGCTACAGCTGAATGATGCTTCACTTACTTTTGAGCCGGAGACATCTCAAGCACTTGGTTTTGGTTTCCGTTGTGGATTCTTAGGAATGCTACACATGGAGATCATCCAAGAACGTCTGGAGCGTGAGTTCAACCAAACGGTCATCACTACCGTTCCCAACGTAAGCTTTAAGGCATATACTACTCGCGAAAGGGATAAGACACTCATCGTCAACAACCCTACGGAAATGCCCGACCCTAGTAGACTGGACAGAATAGAAGAGCCATTCATCAGAGCTCAGATAATCACCCTACCCGACTATATAGGTAACATTATGAGCCTTTGCCTGAACAAGCGCGGTATGCTCATCAACCAAACCTACCTGACCACTACTCGTGTAGAGCTGATATTTGAAATGCCACTTGCCGAGATCGTATTCGACTTCTACGACAAGCTAAAATCTGCAACACGTGGTTATGCATCGTTCGACTATCATCCGATAGACTACCGCGAGAGCGACATCGTGAAGATGGATATTCTACTGAATGGCGAGAAGGTGGATGCCTTAAGTGCATTGATACACCGTAGCCGTACGCAAGACTTTGGTCGTAAGCTATGTGCTAAACTGAAGGAGCTACTACCTCGTCAGCAGTTCATGATAGCGATACAGGCAGCTGTAGGTGCTAAGATAATCTCTCGTGAGACCATCTCAGCAATGCGTAAAGATGTAACTGCAAAATGTTATGGTGGTGACATCAGCCGTAAGCGTAAGCTACTGGAAAAGCAGAAAGCAGGTAAGAAGCGTATGCGCCAGATAGGCAATGTGGAAGTACCACAAGAGGCATTCCTTGCTGTACTAAAGCTAGACGAATAATATACGTTCTACGATATACATATTTTTCAAGTTCGGATGTCATCAAGCATCCGGACTTTTTTGTTTTTAAAGGGTGTACCTTAGTGGATATGAGATACTTATTATTCATCGTAGCAGCCATCACACTTAGCTCTTGCGGAGCAGAGAACACTACTGATACACACAACGACCATAAGGACTCTACAGCCGTAGATAGCGCACAACAACATCAGGATGACGAAGTAGCCGAAGAGATAATTGAAAACTCTTTCGACGCACTGAACAGATAAAAGAAAAGCCCCTGCATCGTGCAAGGGCTCTAATATATTTTCACTAGTAGTTAGTGCTAGTCTCTATTACCAAACAAGCGTAGTAACATCAAGAATAGATTGATGAAGTCTAAGTACAAAGTAAGTGCACCTAGTATAGCCATCTTCTTCACACTAGAGGCTTCTACGGTACCATCTGCCTGTATACCCATACCTATATGCTTTAGCTTCTGTACATCATAAGCAGTAAGCCCTGTGAACACAGCCACACCTACTATACTTATTATATACTCCAGCATAGAGCTATTCAGGAAGAAGTTTACCACCATTGCTATTATAATACCTATCAAGCCCATCTGTAAGATACGTCCGAAGCTGGTCAGGTCTTTATCTGTAGTATAGCCCATTACTGCCATGATACCGAACATAGCCGATGCCGATAGGAAAACACCTAATACAGAACTGGCTGTATATGCAAGCAGTGTGAAACTAAGTGAAATACCCATAATAGCAGCAAACACTAAAAAGAGAGCGACCATTGCTGTAGCTGATAGCTTACGCTGTCCGAATGACATCAGTAATACAAAGCCTAAAGGTGCAAATATAGTAGCATAGCCTAGCATATTTGGTGCTACCTGTCCTTTTGCATTAACAGAGAGCAAATAGCTTAATAGTTCAGGGGAATTGGCAAACAATAAAGAGAACAATGCAGAAAGACCCACTGCTGCAAACATCCACAGGAACACATTGGCCATGAATGTCTTAGCTATTGGTTTTGCATTTGTTTGACTATCTACAACTGTATAGTCGTTGAACGGGTTGTTATTATTCATAATTGTTATTGATTCTTATACAAAGATACGATACTAAAGCTACTTTACTTACCGATAGTGTAACCTACCCCAAAGTTTAAACTGATAGTACTTATCTCTAAAATACTATACCTGAAAGATTGGTTCAATTGTATTTTAGGTGTTACTTGATATGTTAGTCCTTGTGTAAAGTTAAACTGTAACGAATTGAGATTATCAATAAAGGTTTCATTGCCTCTGGTACCGCTACCATCCATTCTATTATACTGAAAATTCAACTCATACCTATTGATACAATAGCTTGCACCAACACCAAAGTATGGTCTTAACTTAGCCATACGTTTGCCTATATGATACTGAAACTCGAGAGGTAACTCTATCCTAGTAGGTTTTATAACCGTCTCAGGGCGGTATCGGTAGTTTATACCATTAACAACCTCTACAACAACGAAATCACTACCAGCAGAGAACTGTTGCTTTTTATAGGGTAAAATATTTCCACCAGCCTCTATAGCAAAGTGTTTACCCAAGTAATAACGGGCAAAAAGACCGGCCGAAATAGTTGGACTAATATTAGGGCTAGCAAAGTAATAACTGCTACTACTTGATATATGAGAGAAGGCATTACCTATTTTAATACCTGCCACAAACTTTGGTATCGTTTCTTCTTTTGTTTCAGGTTTATCTACTTGTTGTGAAAATGCGGTTGTAGCTAATGTAGCGGATAATACTATTAGCATTATTGACCTATTTATCATGGAAATGTTTTAGCAATAAGGATATTAAAGAGCATACAAAATACTATTTAATATTATTGTTTACATACTTAGTTTACTTACCGATAGTATACCCTATACCAAAGTTGAAATTCAATATTGCACCTGCATCTAAACGATACTTTAAAGATTGGTTTAATAGCAGCTTATCAGTTACCTGATATGTAAAACCTTGAGTAAAGCTAAATGGTAAAACGTCTGTATTATCGTAGGTAGAGGTATTATCTCTCATTGGTGTCACATCATACTTTTCCTCATACTGGCTTATGCCATGATAAAAAGAAACACCAACACCCATATAAGGTCTAAACTTAGCATCACTACTGAAGAAGTGATATTGAACAGCTATGGGTACTTCAAATAACAAGTACTTAGCTCTGGTATAGTGATCAATAGAAGCATGCTTTCGAGACATAAAATAAGTGCCATCTAAGCCTGACTCAAGAGCTAAGTTGTCATTTATATAATATCGCGCAAATAAACTGGCATTAACTCCAACTGCATACTCAGACAATCGTCCTGTGCCTTTAAATTGAGTGAAGATGGGATTCCTCATTAATGAGTTGCCCATACCTAGCCCGACAACCCACTTTGTTTTCTTTTCTTTTTTTATTTCAGGCTGATCTACTTGTTGTGAAAATGCTGATGTAGCTAGTGTAGACAATAATACGGTTGATAAAATAATTTTAGGTATCATGATAAAAAATTTAAAATGGAGTAATCTTATACATTAACATTACTCCTTAATGAAAATAATGCATGGCTATTTATTTTACTTACCAATGGTATACCCTATACCAAGGTTAAAGTTCAATATTGCACCTATATCTAAACGATATTTTAAAGATTGGTTTAGTAGTAGCTTATCAGTTATCTGATATGTAAAACCTTGAGTAAAGCTAAACGGTAAAACGTCTAAATTCTCATAGGTAGAGGTATTATCTCTTACACTAGCTCCTTCATAGTTTTGCTCATATTTGCTTATGGTATGATAGATAGAAGCACCAACACCCAAGTAGGGTCTAAACTTGGCGTTACGACTAAAGAAGTGGTATTGAAATGTTATAGGCACTTCAAAAAGCAGGGTACTAGCTCTAGTATAGTGGTCAGGAAAATTACGTTTTTTAGATCTAAAGTAAGTACCCTCTAGCCCTGTTTCCAACGCAAGATTATCATTCATATAATAACGTGCAAACAAACTGGCATTGATTCCAACCGTGTACTTAGAAAAACTCCCCGTACCGTTAAATGGATAATAAGTAGGGCTGTTCATTAAGGAACTACCGATACCAAGCCCAACCACCCATTTAGAGTTTTTACCTTTTTCAGTTATAGGCTCTTCATCTGCTTGTTGAGAAAATGCTGCTGTAGAAAATGCAGTTAATACTAGTGTTGTAATAATAGTTATAGGTTTCATAGGAAAAAATTTTAGCAAACATAGGTGATGATATCTTAAGGGTATTGTAAAACAACGCCTAATAAATGTTAAAACCACAACATACTCGTGTAGGTGATTATAATTTTCTATATTAGTAATACTCGCAACACAAACATGCTCCTCACCTCAAAAAGATGTAACGTATATGTATCAAAAGCTAACAGCTTTCATAATCATATTATTACTACAGCAGTCTGTAAGTGCACAGGTCATTCAGGATATACCTGACAAACAGAATACTAAGCACTACAAGCTGAACGGTGGTGTGCAAAAGGTAGTGCAAGAGACCTATCGTGTAGCTATTGGGGGTGATTTGGAACATGATGTAGACACCTTCTCACCCGCAGACACATCGCATATGATATCAGGAGAACTAGTACTGGGATTTAATGACAACAAAAGGCTTACTATAAAGAAGCGAACTACTTATAATATAAAGAGAAGTAAGGTAGACAACGAATTCATATGGAGCTATAACTATGATGATGAGGATAAACTTATCAGCTTTGCACAGACCGAAGATGGAAAAGTAATTGACTCTACAGTTGTAGAATATGATAGTAGAGGTAGACTAGATGAAATGGTAGTGTATGATAGAAAAGACAGGATACTTGGGCGCAAACAATTCTCCTACAAAAACGGAAAGCCGTTCAACATCAGGATAAAAGATGAGAACAATGCTATAAAGAACTTTGTACGCTTACAATACAATAGTAAAGGCAAGGTAAAAGAGCGTCAGTTCAGAGGAAGCTCTTTGCAAGTATTGGCTATACAGCAATACAAAAGAAGGAAGACAAAAGAGGGCAATATACAGTCTAATATATACGACTATGTAGAAGGAGACCGTTTCCGCAGGCTATACTCTAGCCTATACGACAAGAATGGCAATGAGATACAACGTACAGTTACAGACTCTAATAAACGAGTGATAGAGTACCGTACACTTGTTTATAATAAACAAGGAGAGCTAACTAAAGAAATAGCTTTTACAGATGTGAAGCTTGTTGTTACCTATCTATACAGATATGACAGCAATGGTAACTGGGTAGAACAGCAAGTATTTCATGATGGTATACCATACGAGGTAAGGAGACGTAGCATAAGCTACTACCCTGCTAAAGGAGCGGAGTAACGAAATACCATGGGGTAGAGGCAAACGCCCCTACCCTATAGTACTAAGCCATTACCATCATATTCTCTTCATGCTTTCGTTTTATGCTTTCACCCAAAGGCATAGAATTTCCATCATCATCTATCCTTACAAAGGTGATAGAAGTAGTACACACTACAGTTTCCTCTCCACTATATAGATTGAACTTGCGCACCTCTATACCCAAAGTAATAGAAGTATTACCCAGCCTTGTTACATCACCATAAAGACGAATGTGGTTGCCCACCTTTATAGGACGCTTAAAATATAGCTCTCCTACTTTCAGTGTTACCATATTAGGTGTATGACAATACTCTGTGGCAAATGCAGCAGCAGCTTCGTCAACCCATGCCATAAGTATGCCGCCAAACATATTGCCGTGTATACCTATGTCCTTACCCATACAGATCTTCTTGTTGATCAGTTTCATTGTCTATTGGTTTTAAGCATAAAAAAAGCCCCCCGGAGTACCGAGGGGCTGTGATATATCTTTATATATTATTCTTCCAGAATTATACAAATAGCATCATGCCCCTCGCTTCACAACGACGTTTACACCAACAAGTATGAGCATGATTTGTTTGCATGTGGGCAAAGGTAAATAGAAATACCTTGCAACACATCAATAAACGTTAGGCGAAAGAAGATATTTTTTTTCTTAATGGTTGCTCTACCAGATAATAACTAAGTGTAGCTAATAGTATAAGAATAGATACATACAAGAAGAACATACTACGCTCAGGCAAGTGCCACTGTTTGGTATTTATATAGTCTACGAAGTAATAGAGCGGAGCTTGCAATATATATATACCATAGCTTATCTCACCTAAAAACACCATTGGCTTGACCCTAAGTAGTAGCGGCTCTCTAAGAGCTATACCTACTATCATTAATAAGAAGAAGGGAGCTAATATACCATTGTGTACGCTTAGGTCTCTTGGAAAATGTAATAGCAAGAACACACTAACGAGCATCATAAAAGAAGATATACGTACATCAGCTTTCTTGAACAGGTCGTACACATATACCCCCATCATACCTAGCAAAAACTGGTTAAGATGAAACACAGGATTATAATATACCAGCTCATGCATTTCGTTATCAAATGGTCCTACACGTAGTTTATCTACCATTATCTGATGCACCACCTGAGATGCAATGAAAAAGATGATAACAAACCAAATAAAAGCCTTTTGCCTACGCTGCGCAAATACAAGGAACAGCGGAAAACTTAAATAGAACAACATCTCTACAGACAATGACCAAGCAGGCACATTCACTGTAAGCGCATAGCCAGGTATGTATGACTGTATGAATAGTGCATTATAGACAATTTCTTTATAATGGTCTGAGACTAGCCCTTGCCCTAAGTATTGCTGATGTAATAACATAATTATAGCAAACAACAAAGCCAAATAATACACAGGTGTGATACGTGCAATACGTTTTATATAGAATGGTTTTAAGGCTACCTTTTTCTGTCGGTATGTCCACATCATTACAAAACCAGACAGGACGAAGAAGTACCCCACAGCAATATTTGCCTGAAAGAAAAAGTGAATATACCTATCGAACGGGGGAATATGTTTCCCGTAGTGGAACATTACAATAAGTATCGCTGCAATGGCACGAGTAGCCGTAAGTGC
>CAZPDA010000015.1:0-26752 GCA_964585115.1 uncultured Flavipsychrobacter sp. | reverse complement strand
GCTCTATGGCCTTTGATGCTTTAGAAACCCCATTTGGTAAAGTAGACCGCATCATTGGTGGTTCTGCAACATATGCAGCATGGGCGGCATCCAACTTTACGAACGATATAAAACAAGTATCTATCATCGGTGGCGATTTCCCTAAAGAGGAAATAAGCAGCTTGGAGAAAAGAGGTGTGGACTTTGAAGCGGTGGAAGTAGTGGAAGATGGCAAAAGCTTCTTCTGGAGCGGACGCTACCACATGGATATGAATACGCGTGATACTTTGGTAACAGAGCTGAACGTGTTGGAACAATTCGACCCGAAGATCCCTGATAACTATCAAGGTGCTGAGTTCTTGTTCTTGGGCAACCTTACGCCTGATGTGCAGATGAGCGTTATCGACCAAATGAAAGAACGTCCTAAACTAGTGGTAATGGATACCATGAACTTCTGGATGGACATTGCTTTGGATGGTCTTAAAGCAGTATTGAAGAAAGTAGACGTACTAATGGTGAACGATAGCGAGGCACGTCAGCTAAGTGGTGAGTTCTCTTTAGTGAAAGCTGCACAGAAGATACAAGAGATGGGACCTAAATACATCATCATCAAGAAAGGTGAGCATGGTGCATTATTGTTCCACGACAAGCATGTGTTCTTTGCTCCTGCATTGCCGTTAGAAGAAGTGTTTGACCCGACAGGTGCAGGTGATACTTTCGCAGGTGGTTTTATGGGGCACATCGCTGCAACAAAAGACATCTCTTTTGAGAATATGAAGACAGCGATCATAGTAGGTTCTGCAATGGCTTCTTTCTGCGTAGAGAAGTTTGGCCCTACACGTTTGCAAGAGATATCTAACGAAGATGTGCAGGCTCGTATCAATGAGTTTGTAGAGTTGGTAAACTTCGATATTGATCTAGTGTAACAAACGCAATAAGTTATAAACGAAAAGCCTCGCTATTGCGGGGCTTTTTTATTGCGTTTTTCTAAGCCAGCCCAATGTTTTAGAGCGCTCTATTGTCCAACGACCGTCTTTGTTTGTCAATGGTATCTGTACTCTTGTATCGGCAGTAGGTCCGCCATTTTGTTGGATGATGATTAGGTTGCTTTCTGAGACTTCACAGACTATAGCAACGTGTCCGTATTTGTTCCAAATAGTGCCGCCAAAGATGATGAGATCTCCTACCTGTGGCTTACTGGTACTGCTATTTGTGAATTGATACAAGTCTCTTTTAGCGTTGTATGTACTATCTGGTAGTGATGCATCAAAGAAGTCTTTAGCATTGCCATAAGTGTCGGGCATCTTATGCTTGTAGTGTTGGTAGTAATACCTTTTTACAAACTCTACGCATTGGTATTTCAACCCAAGATTATAACCATCATCAGCAAGATTTCGCTTGCCTGTATGACTTACTGAACCATTGTAGTGTACGTATACTCCGTTAAAACTGTCTATGGTTTGCCCTATTCGCTCGTCTGCCTCTTGCGGAATGTAACACTTAGTGTAATATATATAACCTATGCCTGTTATTAATAGAACAGAAAGTATCAATAACAGGTATAGGTGTTTTTTTTTCATTACTGAGCAGGTCTTATATCTATTACACGCATTTGCAGATTTACATTGCCTCTATAGTCATTCTCGTGAATGGTGTACACAATATCGAATGGTCCTGAATTAACGACGTCGAACTTGTCTACCATACCAAAGCCTATTCCATCCATCACAAAACCACCGTGCTGGTGTACACAGAATTTTATGTGCATGTCTTTCACCACTTTTGAATAGCCTTTGTAGTCCAACACATGACGCGTCATAAATACAGGGCGCATATTGGCAGGACCAAATGGTGCGTACTGCTTTAAAATGTTATAGAAAGACTGAGTGATGTCTGTTAGCTTAAGTTCTGCATCTATTTCTATCTCGGGTACTAGAAGGTCTGGCGTAATGCTATCAGATACCACCTCTTCAAAGCGGTTGATGAAGGCATCAACATTGTTGGGGTCCATGGTCATACCAGCTGCATAAAAGTGACCACCGTAATTCTCCAGTAGGTCGCGACACTCGTGTATGGCATCATAGATATTAAAACCCGTTACCGAGCGGGCAGAACCAGACACTTTATCGTTAGACTTGGTCAGTACGATAGTAGGGCGATAAAAATGGTCTATCAACCTAGACGCTACAATGCCTACCACACCTTTGTGCCAATGCTCTTGGTAGAGCACGGTAGACCTTTTCTGCGATTGTTTTGAGTCGCCTTGTATCAACGCCAAAGCCTCTTCGGTAGTGTTTTTGTCCACCTCTCGTCTGTCCTCATTGTCAGACTTGAGTGCTTCAGCATGTTCATAGGTCTTTTGTGGGTCGGTCTCGGTAAAGAGCTCCACGGCTTTCTTTGCATCGTCCATGCGCCCCGCGGCATTCACACGTGGACCAATGACGAAAACAAGGTCTGATATGGTCATTTTCTTT
This sequence comes from uncultured Flavipsychrobacter sp., assembly GCA_964585115.1. Taxonomy (GTDB): domain Bacteria; phylum Bacteroidota; class Bacteroidia; order Chitinophagales; family Chitinophagaceae; genus UBA5543. The sequence goes on along the minus strand of CAZPDA010000015.1, from coordinate 24,299 downwards.
TTGACCTCGGCAAGCTCCATCAGGGTTTTAATACCCAATGACGGGTCTTCGTTCACCTTCTTCAATCCGTAGAAGGCTAACACTCGATTCTCACCATCTATAGGTACTATATCCGCAGCTATGCTGGTAGCTACAAGGTCTAAGTACTGTAGGTAGCTATCATCAGGAAGCTCCCACTTAGTAGCAAGTGCGGTTATCAGCTTGAACCCAATGCCACACCCACTCAATTCTTTATATGGGTAATTACAGTCTTCTTGTTTTGGGTTGAGTATAGCTACCGCAGGTGGTATCTGTTTGTCCGGCGTGTGGTGGTCGCATACGATGACATCTATCCCCAGCGACTGGGCATATTTTATCAGGTCGTAGGATTTGATACCACAATCCAGTGTTATCATCAGGGTGTAACCATGCTCTTTTGCATAGTCTATACCTTCTTTAGATACGCCATAGCCCTCGCGGTAGCGATGTGGTATATAATAGCCCAGGTCTCCCTCGTACTGGCTCCTCAAAAAAGAGTATACAACAGAAACAGAAGTAGTGCCATCCACATCATAATCGCCATACACCAAAATACGCTCATGCCATTCTATAGCATCGGTAATACGCTGAACGGCTTGCTGCATGTCCTTCATCAGAAAAGGGTCGTGCAGGTGGCTTAGTTCAGGGCGAAAAAACGTTTTTGCGGTATCAAAATCTGAAACGCCACGCTGCGCCAACATGCGGCATAGTGCAGGGTGAATGTTCAGTGCTTCTTGTATATGCTTAGTTACTTCTTCGTCAGCAGGTTTAAGTGTCCATCTTTTATCACTCGTCATGTTCCAAAGTCCAATTGTTGCACAGCCTCATGGTAGTCACTTACCCAAGTATCCAGCTTAGCGACATAATCGTCGTTAGACAGGCTGTCGAAGAAATCACCGTTAGCCATTATCTTCTGTAGTAGCTCGTCTTGCGCATGGATGCAACTCATTGCTGTGCTATAAGGTATGTGGCTGAAAGACACCATCTCGTAAACCGATATGAACTGCTCAGGGTAACGCCTGCCCAGCTCTTTCTCTATCTTTTTACGTAGCAGGAAGCTTTCGTCCGCCACTTTATCACGCATTTCTACGAAGTTAATTAATGCCAACTCCGCAACAGCGTCTCCGTTAGGTTTTCTTTTATTATCGTATTCTTTAAGTATTGTATTCCAGTCTGTGCCGTATTGGTCTATCAATGCAGCAAGTACAGAGCAGTCTTCGAAACCTGCATTCATACCCTGACCATAGAATGGTACTATGGCATGTGCCGCATCGCCTATCAGCGCATTTCTATCGCCAAAATGCCATGGGTCTACATGGGTAGTTATCAATGAAGAGGTAGGGTTGCCAAAGAAATCTTCTATCAGTGTAGGCATCAACGGCACAGCATCTGGGAAGTGCGTGTTGAAGAATGCCTTAACGTCCTCCTCTGTTTTCAGTTTTTCAAATGATATTTCACCCTCAAAAGGCAAGAATAGCGTACACGTAAATGTGCCATCCGTATTTGGTAGGGCTATCATCATGAAGTTCTTACGTGGCCAGATGTGCAATGCTTCTTTCTGCATCAGCATCTCACCTGCCGCATTTGGCGGTATGCACAGCTCTTTATAGCCATGCTTCAGGTAGTGGTGAGCCGCATCTACACGCTCCGTGTGGGTATAGCTCTTGCGTAGCGCAGAAAATGCGCCATCAGCACCGAACAGCAGGTCTGCTTTTACAGTCTTAGTGCTATTATCATTTATATCTTCCAACGTAAGGATGTTCTGCTCTATATCTACATCTGTACATCTTTGTTCAAAGTGTATGGTCACGCCCTCTTCTTCCGCTAGGGTCATCAGGCGTTTGTTCAGCTCGCCACGGCTTACTGAGAATATAGCTTCGTTGTTCTTGCCATATTGCTGGAATGCGGAGCTACCGTCAGACTGATGTAGTGCTCTGCCAAACATAGGAATAGCTAGGTCTTCGATGTCTTTGCGTAACCCTGCCAGCTCCAAAGCTTTCCATCCACGCACACTCATAGCCAGGTTTATAGATCTGCCCGCTGCCAAAGATGCCTTACGCATATCGGGTCTGCGCTCGTATATCGTTACTTCATGTCCTCTTTTTCGTAGGATAACTGCAAGTAGAGAACCTACTAATCCTGCACCTAATATTGTGACTGAACGGCTCATATTATCTTTATTTCCGCCTAAAATAAAAAAGTATTCGCGAAATATGGCTTTAACATTTCGCTTGAAGTTATTTATGAAAGTTTATTGTTAAAAGTACTTAAGCAATTAACTTCATATCATTGAATTGTAATGGAAGTTATTACTTTTGAACCTCACTTATTAGAAGCCTTATGCGATTAGCGTTCTGGAAAAAGAAAAAAGAAAAACAGAAGAAAGTATGGTGGAAGGAATGGCGTGATGCTGCTTTGTTTGCAATTGTTGCAGCAACCATTATCCGTATTCTCTTTATCGAAGCCTATACTATCCCTACCGGATCGATGGAAGGAAGCTTATTGGTAAATGATTATCTATTTGTAAGTAAGCTGTCTTATGGTCCGCGTACACCTATTACACCACTTGCTATACCGCTAATGCATAATAAAATACCAGGTACTAATAGTAAGTCTTATACGGATGCTGTACAGTGGGACTATCATAGACTGCCCGGCTTTGGTGATGTAGAACGCAATGATATAGTGGTATTCAATTTCCCGCATGGAGATACAGTACTCACTGCTGCACCTAGCGATGATTACTATGCTGTAATAAGAGAGTATGGCAGGCAAAACATACTAGCTCGTAATGAGATCATTACACACCCTGTAGACAAAACGGATAACTACATTAAAAGATGTATAGCGCTACCGGGCGATGTAATACAAATAATAGACGGTAATGTGCATATTAATGGTAAAAAGAATGCAGAACTGCCACACTCACAAGAAGAGTATGAGCTAATAACGAATGGTAAGCCTATACCTATAGATTTTTGGGATAATAATGAAGTAGAAAGACCAATATCATCTGGTATATCTAACCAATATCTATTATTACTACAGAATGAGGATAAGGATAAGATAGAAGGTCAGCTAAAGAATATGCCACAGGTAGTCTCTTTCCAAAAAAGAGTAGTTCCTAAAGGATTAGTACCTCAATCTCCACGTGGGTGGGTTTTTCCGTATGATACAGTGCATTACAAGTGGAACCTAGACAACTATGGACCACTGACCATGCCAAAGAAAGGGCAGACCGTTACTTTAACTCCTGAGAATATCAATATATATAGTCACCTTATAAGCGTATATGAAGGTAACGAGCTGAAAATACAGAATGGTAAATACTTCATCAATGGTAAAGAGACCACTACCTATACCATGAAGATGGACTACTACTGGATGATGGGTGATAACAGACACAACTCGTTAGATTCTCGTTATTTCGGTTTTGTGCCTGAAAGCCATATCGTAGGTAAAGCATGGTTCGTATGGTTGAGCCATGGTGAAGGAGGAATTCGTTGGAGCAGATTGTTCCGCAGTTGTAAAACATTAAGTGAATAGTAAGATATGAGAAAAGTTGTTCCTGCTTTAGCAATCGTCATCGCTTTAGCATCGTGTGGAGACACGCCAACTTCTGAAGACTTTACAAGTACTGACAATAGCAGTACTACACCAAAGACAGTATCACGCGGCGAAAACCTGTTCAAGCAGAATTGCCGCGTTTGTCATACCCCTGAAAAGGCACTTACAGGTCCTGCACTTAAAGGAGTGCTGGCTCGTTGGGATAATGATACTGCCAGAGTAAGGGCTTTTATCAAGAACTCTGCAAAGTTGATACGTGAGGGAGACCCAAGAGCAGTGCAGGTGTATAATGATTGGAATAAAGTATCCATGACCCCGATGACCCACCTTAGTGATGAGCAAATAGACCTAATAATAGAATATATAGAGACGCCGGTCAATTAGTGTGCGGTATATGAACGGTAATCATATATTGTTATTATTTTAGCCGTCCGAAGTTTATAGTTTATGGCAAACACCCCTCGTCCTAAAACAGGACTATTTGAAACAGATAACAAGAAAGCGGTAGATGCGATCTCTCATGCACAGTTCATAGCATTCGCCCCGTATATTTTTCATGCCTCGGTATTACTACGCGATAGTGGTATACTAAAAGTAGTAGAGGATGCCCGTATGGAAGGTATTACTCTGGAAGATGTAGTGAAACAAGTAGATATGTCTCACTACGGTGTGCGTATATTATTAGAAGCAGGACTGGGTATTGAGCTGGTATATCGTAAAGACGATAAATTCTTTTTGGCCAAAACCGGTCACTTCTTCCTAAATGATAAGATGACCCGAGTGAATACTGACTTCATGCTGGATGTATGTGAGAAAGGGGCAACAGACCTTGAAGCATCAATAGAGCAAAGCAAACCTGTAGGGTTGAAGCATTTAGGCGATTGGGAGACGGTGTATCAAGGGCTATCCATACTGCCTGAGCCTGCTAAGACCAGTTGGTTCAACTTTGACCATTACTACTCAGATAATGCTTTCCCTGAAGCATTGCCAATGATATTTGATCAGAAGCCTAAGCGCATCATGGATATTGGTGCGAACACAGGTAAGTTTACTCTGGAGTGCCTTAATTATAACTCTGATGTAGAGGTGGGGCTAGTAGACCTGCAAGTGCAGCTTAATGTTGCTAAGAAGAATATAGAAGATGCAGGTTTTGGCGATAGAGTGGAATACCACGAACGCAATGTGCTGGATAAGAACGGAGACCTGCCAAAAGGTTATGATGTGATATGGATGAGTCAGTTCTTAGATTGCTTTGCAGATGAAGAGATACTGCTGATACTGAATAAGTGCTATAATGCGCTTGAAGAAGGTGGGCGTATCTTCATTAATGAGACATTTTGGGACAGGCAGCGTTTTGGAGCTTCGGCTTTGAGCTTGCAGATGACCTCACTATATTTTACAACTATTGCTAATGGCAATAGTCAGATGTATGACAGTAAAGTATTTTTAGCATTGATAGGCAAGGCTGGTTTTGAGATAGTAAAGGATACTGATAATATTGGCCTGAGCCATACTATACTGGAGTTGAAGAAGAAGTAGTGCTTTCGTTTTCGGCGAAAAACTTTCTATTTTTCTAATTCATAATATTTTAGCCCCAATGAAGATACAAAGCGAAATAGATGTGCTGGTAATAGGTGCAGGCCCTTCGGGCAGTATTGCAGCATCTATACTGAAACAACATGGACTATCGGTACAGATAGTGGAGAAGATGAGATTTCCACGCTTTGTAATAGGGGAAAGCCTACTGCCCAGATGTATGGAAGCGCTTGAAGAAGCAAAGTTTTTAGATGCAGTAAAGGCCAAAGGTTTTCAACAAAAAGATGGTGCTCGCTTTGTAAAAGACGGAACAATCTGCGACTTTAATTTCTCACAGCAATTTACTGAAGGGTGGAAGTGGACATGGCAAGTGCCAAGAGCTGATTTTGATAAAACATTGGCTGATGAGTGCGAGAAGATGGGCGTACATATCAGTTATGAAACCACGGTAACAGACATCAAATTTCATGAGGGGTATTCCATCACTACAGTAGATACCGCAGAAGGTGAGCAGCAAATAAAAGCTAGATTCATAATAGATGGTAGTGGTTACGGACGTGTGATACCACGCATGTTTGGCCTAGAGCGAGAAGCAAAGCTGCCGCCTAGAAAGACACTATTCTGCCATATAACGGACCCTAAGCGTAGTGAAGTGTATGAGCCGAATAGGATAATAGCCATCGCCCACAAACCTAATGCTTGGATATGGGTGATACCATTCTCTAACGGTAATACTTCGGTAGGGTTTGTAGGAGAGCCTGAATTCTTTGAGCAGTATGAAGGAACGCCCGAAGAGCAGTTGAGGGCAATGATACAGTCAGAGCCCGTGATAGCTGAGCGTTTTAAAGATGCTGAGTTCACATGGGAGCCTCGTACGTTAAGTAGCTGGAGTGTAACAACAGATTCCTTTTATGGAGATGGTTATGTATTGACGGGTAATGTTACAGAGTTTCTCGACCCGATATTCTCATCAGGTGTAACACTGGCAGCAGTATCGGCACAGTTGGCGGCACATCTTGTCATCAAAAAGCTGAACGGCGAAGAGGTAGACTGGAAGGCAGAGTATATGGATAAAATGATGCAAGGTATCAATGTGTTCCGCACGTATGTAGACTGTTGGTATGATGGCTCATTATTCAATATCTTCTTTGCAAAGAACAGAGATCAGAGTATCATGAACCAAATATGCTCTGTACTGGCAGGGTATGTATGGGATGAAGAAAATCCTTTTGTAGTAAAACATGAGAAGAATGTTCGTGGCTTGAGCAAATACCTTGCAGCTATGAGCGATAATTAAATAGAGCAACGTGGGGTTAGTAATTAAGAGTTGGGTACATATCAATAATGCTTCAGCAGTAAAAGACGGTAAAGAGTTGATACCTGTTGGTGAATATCAGCAGGTGGATAGTGCAGAGGATGTTTATCGTCACTTTGGGCTCAACTATATGAAGTTCTTCAAGATGGACCTGCTGTGCAAATGGGCATGGGTAGGTGCAGAGCTATTACTAAACAATGGAGCACAAAAGATATACGAAGGTGTAGACCCGACCAGAGTAGCCGTAGCTACAATGACCAACCATGGCTGCATAGATGTAGACAAAAAATATAAAGAGACCATAAAAACTATTCCTAGCCCTGCATTGTTTGTATATACACTGCCTAATATCATGTTGGGCGAAATATGCATCAGGCATGGTTTTAAAGGAGAACAGAGCAGCTTGGTAAGTGACAGCTATGATATTGATGAGCAGTTCTTTTGGGTGAATGACCTATTGGCGAAAAGAGGTATGGATGCATGTTTGCTAGGGTGGATAGATGCTTACGATAGTGATAAAGATGTTTGCCTGTTATGGGTAACAAAAGGAGCGGAAGGAGTACCATTTACAGCAGAGGCAATTAAAGAAATATATAACAGGCAACAAGCCTGAACATATAGCACATGAGCAATAAAGCTTACATAGTAAATACAGGTATCATTACTGCTATTGGCAACAATACTACGGCTTGTAGAGATGCATTGCTGGAGGGGAAAGCCGGTATCAGTAAAGCGGAATACCTACAAACGCACTGGCAAGACGAATTGCCTGTGGGTGAGGTGAAGAAGAGTAATGAAGAGCTTGCTGCGATTACAGGCGTTAGTAGTGAATGGCCACGTACGGCATTGCTAAGTGCGGTAGCAGTTCAAGAAGCATGGTTACCCTATAAAGAAAACTCAGAAGGGTTGCGTACAGGATTCTTTTCAGCCAATACCGTAGGCGGTATGGACCTGACAGAGAGTGTATATGGCGAGTTCAAGCAAGATGCAGGCAGTGTAGACTGCAATAAAATAGAGCATCACGAATGTGGTGCGATAACAGAACTGGTAGCTGAATATTTTGGTATCTCTGACTTTGTGACCACTATCAGTACCGCTTGTTCTTCTTCTGCTAACAGCATTATGATGGCAGCGCAGATGATAGAGTCCGGTATGCTGGATATGGCCGTAGCAGGCGGAGCAGATAGCTTATCAAAATTTACATTGAATGGGTTCAATACCCTCATGATATTAGACCGTCAACTATGCCAACCATTTGATAATGAAAGGCGCGGACTGAACCTTGGCGAAGGAGCAGCCTATGTATTGTTGATGAGTGATAAAGCATTGAAGCATTTTCACGCATCACCACAATGCTATGTAAGTGGTTTTGCTAATGCTAACGATGCGTATCATCAAACAGCATCTTCGCCTGATGGTATCGGTAATAAGCTAGCAATGAGCAATGCTTTGAACAGAGCAGGACTTAAACCGGAAGACATAAGCTATATAAACCTACACGGCACAGGTACAGCAAATAATGACAGTGCTGAAGGCGCAGCTATAGAAGCTGTATTTGCAGGCGCATTACCCAAAGCGTCATCTACCAAAGCATATACAGGGCATACGCTAGGTGCCGCAGGTGGGGTAGAGGCTGTATTCTCGGTACTAAGTATAAAGGAAGGCTTAGTATACCCTAACCTAAGGTGGCAGAACCAAATGGAAGACATAAGCTGGGCACCAGTCACGGAACTAATGGAAGGTCAGGACATTAAACATGTACTGTCTAACTCATTCGGGTTTGGGGGCAATTGTTCATCATTAATATTATCTAAGAGTTAAGCATGGAGTTGTATATAAATAGCACAGGTGTGGTAAGTGGCGTTGAAGATATCAATGTGCTACCCGACTACGAAACGAACTGTTTGTATGCGGCTGAGCCTGACTATACGCAATACATTCCGCCAATGCAATTGCGCAGAATGAGTAAGGCTGTACGTATGGCTATTGCAGCATCTAAAGCTGCGATGGCTGATGCTGAAATTGAAAAGCCAGATGCACTTTCTGTAGGTACAGCTATGGGTTGTCTTGCTGACACTGAGGTGTTCTTGAAAAAGATGATAGAGCAAGAAGAACAAATGCTTACACCTACCGCTTTTATACAATCAACGCATAATACCGTGGCCGGGCAGGTAGCACTACTAGCTAAATGCAACGGACATAATATGACCTATGTACATCGTGGACATTCTTTTGAGCATGCCATGATAAATACACAACTATACTTGAATGACCACCCTGAAGAGCAGGTGCTAACAGGTGGTATAGATGAGTTGACCGATGGTAGTATCGCAGCTTTGCAAAGAGGTGGCGTATATAGCAAAGAGCAGTTGAAAGCCGATGCTATTGTAAAGGGTAATAATGAAGGTAGCATTGCAGGAGAAGGTGCGGTATTCTTTATGGTGAGTAGTACGCCTAAGAGTAATAAAGCAATTTGTGTAAAGGATATACTCTGCTTCAACACTAAAGAAGGGTCTGTTGCTATTGATAAAGTAAAAAACTTTGCTGCGCAGCATGATGCCGACCTTGTATTGCTAGGCATTAGTGGAGATAAAGAACACAATGGTCTTTATTCTAGCTTAAAAGATGAAGTGTTCAGCGATAAAAATATTGCTACGTTCAAACAATTATGCGGAGAGTACGCTGTAAGTAGTGCATACGCATTGTCTCTTTTAATGAAGGGGCTTCCTGAACATGCCTATATCAATAAAGCATCGCAGCAAACAAAAAAAGTGATCATTGTAGACCACTTTATGCATTATTATAGTTGTTGGCATGTAGCGCTATCCGTATAGCTCAAAATGTATTTGGCTCTTGTCGTAGCCCATGTCTGCCAGCTTTTGGCGAGCATCGTCTATCATCATTTTCCAGCCACATAGCATGAAGTGTGCATCTGGTTTGTCCGCACATATCTTTCTATATACATCATGCACATAACCTTTATGACCGTCCCAGTCTTCTCTGGATAATACAGGGTGATAATGGAACCCATCCAGATCTTTTTCAAGTTGCTTCATTTCATCGGCATACAGCAAGCAGTCTTGCGTACGTGTACCAAATATCAAATGAAGTTCTTTATGGGGGATGTTATGCTTTTTGATGTAGTGGAGCATACTACGGAACGGAGCAATACCTGTACCTGTACATACAAAATACAAGTCGTGCTCTATCTTTTCGGGCAATACAAATACACCCTGTGGTCCACGTAGTATTATCTCTTCACCTTCATCCACTTGGTTGAAAATATATTCTGTACCTAAGCCTCCTTCTAAGTATACAATAACAAGTTCTATAACATTAGTACCATCCGGCATGGATGCAATACTATAACTACGCCAGCGTTTGTTACGTTTTTCGTGTATCGGTAGATCAGCAGTGACGAACTGCCCGGGCTTGAAGTCAAAGCTTTCGGTTTCAGGCAAAGTTATCCAGTAGCGGCGCGTTTGGGGTGTCGCTTGCTCTATTTTTGTTACTATGCCTTTTTGCCATTGTGGTAGCATAGGGTAAAGTTACATAAATTAGTATTGAGCTTTATTCAGGTTTGCTAATGACCATATCAACTAAATTGCTGTCTACAGGGCTTCCGTCTTTCATCCATTCTTTGTAATGGAATCTTATCCACATCTTTATTTCAAGGTCGGTAGCTGCGCGGGCATATTTATAATCCATAGGGTAGGCATTCATAAAGTAGCCTACGCTATCACCTTTAAGTCCTGTAAGTAAGGATACTAGCTGAGGAGTGTACCGTGTGTCAATAAACCTTTGGTTCTCCCATTGGTCTAGATTCTTCTGAAAACGGAATATCTGTTTGCTGCGTGAGGATAGCTTCTCTGCAATAAAGGAAATAGGACTGGTTATGGGATTGCTATGTGGTAGCGATAATGCAGGAGCATACACACGTTTATTCTCTATAGAGTCTATTTGGTAGGGCGTGTATTTAGGTTTTACTATCAGCTCTCTTAGCTGGTATGTAGTGCTGTACATCTTTATCTTGATGTTGGTATTGCTGGCACCCGGGGCAACGGTATATTCTACATGCTCATACCCTATAAAAGAGAATGCTATGGTCTGTCCGGCTTTAGCTCTTATAGAGAATGTTCCGTCAGTATTGGTGTAGGAAGACTGCTGTGTGCTGAGGTTAACTATAGTGACGGGATATAAAGGGTTGCCTGTATACTCATCCGTTACAATACCATTAATGGACTGTGCGATAGCGGATATTGGTAGTAAGAATAATATGAATAGTAAAAGTTTTGTCAAGCAGTATAAGTTGTTCGTTCAAAGTTAGGCAAGCTATGATATGTTTAGCATTGAGGCTCTTGTATTTTGCAATACTTTAAGAATAAATTACTATTTCACATGGATAAGTAAGCGCTTTGCATTTATTTTGTTGCAAAATATAAGAGATATGTCAAGTCCAACTTTCTACAATAGACTACAAAGCGAACTAAAAGAGATAAAAGATGCAGGGCTGTATAAAGAAGAACGATTCATTGAGTCGGAGCAGGGTGCTGAGATAACGGTGAACGGTAAGAAGGTGTTGAACTTTTGTGCCAACAACTATCTTGGACTATCGTCTCACTCAAAAGTGGTAGAGGCAGCACATAAAACCATTGATAACCGTGGTTATGGTATGAGCTCTGTTCGTTTCATTTGTGGTACTCAGGATATACACAAAGAATTGGAAGACAAGCTTTCACAGTTTGTAGGTGCAGAAGATACGATACTATATGTAGCATGTTTTGATGCTAATGGTGGTGTGTTTGAACCACTGTTGAATAAAGAAGATGTTATCATATCAGATGAGCTGAACCATGCGTCTATTATCGACGGTGTTCGCTTGTGTAAATCTCAGCGTGCACGCTATAAGCATAATGATATGGCTGACCTGGAAGAGCAGCTAAAGGCACATGCTGATGCTCGTACGCGTCTTATCGTTACTGATTCTGTATTCTCTATGGATGGTACTATCGCACAGCTAGATAAGATATGTGACCTTGCGGATAAGTACGATGCACTTGTAATGATAGATGAAAGTCACTCTTCTGGCTTCATGGGTAAGAACGGACGTGGTGTACATGAGCTACTTGGTGTGATGGATAGAATAGACATCATTACCAGCACGCTAGGTAAAGCACTAGGTGGTGCATCAGGTGGTTTTACCAGTGGTAAAAAAGAAATTATAGATATGTTGCGTCAGCGTAGCCGCCCGTATCTATTCTCTAATACGGTTGCTCCGTCAGTAGTAGGTGCTACTATCGCTGTGCTGGATATGCTTAATGAAACTACGGCACTACGCGACAAGTTGGAAGATAATACTACTTACTTCCGCGAGCAGATGACCGCAGCAGGTTTTGACATTAAGCCGGGTACGCACCCAATTGTACCTATCATGTTATACGATGCTGTTGTAGCACAAAAAATGGCTGCTCAGCTATTGGATGAAGGTATCTATGTAATAGGTTTCTTCTACCCTGTAGTGCCGAAAGGACAGGCACGTATACGTGTACAAATATCAGCAGGACATGATAGAGCACAGCTTGACAAAGCAATAGAGGCCTTTACCAAAGTAGGTAAAGACCTTGGTGTGCTTAAATAAGCAAATGCTTAATTGAAAAAGTTTATTTCATTGATACAAGCTCCCTTTAGGGAGCTTTTTTATTTATTGTCCTATCTTACTAAGTGTAAATGGCAATTAATAAGATAACCATACAAGACCTTCTGGAGTTGCGAGACCAAGTAATGGTCTTTGATGTGCGTAGCCCGGGGGAGTATGAGCACGCACACATTCCAACCGCGGTGAGTTTCCCTTTATTCACAAATGAAGAAAGAAAAGTAGTAGGGACAACTTATAAGAGAGAGAGCAGAGAGCAAGCTATAAAAATAGGGCTAGACTACTTTGGCGTGAAGATGAGGAGCATGGTAGAAGAAGCAGAACAACTATTGAAAGAGAAAGGTGATAAAAGAGTAATAGTGCATTGCTGGAGAGGTGGCATGAGAAGTGCTGCGGTTGCTTGGTTGCTAGACCTTTATGGTTTTGAAGTGTACTTACTTGTAGGCGGTTATAAAGCATACAGACGTTGGGCTAACCAACTCTTTAAAAAGTCATACCCATTCAACGTACTTAGTGGCTATACGGGTGGAGGTAAAACAAGAGTATTGCGTGAGCTGAACAAACAAGGTAGTGCAGCATTAGACCTGGAAGGCTTAGCTAAACATAGAGGCTCTTCCTTTGGAGGGATAAGAGGTGTGCCACAACCTACTCAAGAAATGTTTGAGAATAACCTAGCCGAAGAGCTACATAGGTTCACGGATGAAGAAACGATATGGGTAGAGGATGAAAGTAGGCGTATTGGCGACCTGAATATTCCGCCACCGCTTTGGGCTACACTAAGAGAAGCTCCATTGTATTTGTTAGACGTTCCTTTTGAAGAACGGTTAACACATATCGTAGAAGAGTACGGAGCGGTAAATAAAGATGACCTGATAAGTGCTACCATACGTATACAGAAAAGACTAGGTGGCTTAGCTACAAAAAATAGTATTGCATTTATTGAAGAGGGTAATATAACAGAAGCGTTTCGCATATTACTACAGTACTACGATAAGCAATATCAAAAAGCACTTGATAAAAGAGACTTATCAGAATCTGCTATTAACAGAATAGAAACAGATACCGTAGACGAAAAAGTAAATACAAACCTTTTACTGAAATGGAAGAGAACAAAAACGTAATAAAACTTACACAGTATGCGCATGGTGCAGGCTGCGGATGTAAGATAGCTCCTGCTGTGCTGGAAGAGATATTGAGTAGTAATATTACAATGCCTGATGATAAGCAATTATTAGTAGGTAATAGTAGTAAAGACGATGCTTGTGCTTACGATATGGGAGACGGAAAAGCATTGATAACGACTACAGATTTCTTTACACCTATAGTTGATGATGCTTTTGATTTTGGGCGAATAGCATCTGCTAATGCTATAAGTGATGTATATGCAATGGGGGGTAAGCCTATACTCGCTATTGCAATATTAGGTTGGCCTGTAGATAAACTTCCTGCTGCGCTGGCACAGAAAGTAATAGAAGGTAGTAGAGCTATATGTAAAGAAGCAGGTATAGCACTTGCTGGTGGGCATAGTATAGATGCCACAGAGCCGTTTTTTGGCTTAGCTGTGAATGGTCTGATAGACGTAGCTAACCTTAAGAAGAATGATACAGCACAAGAGGGCGACCTGTTATTACTTACCAAACCAATAGGTGTAGGCATACTATCTACTGCACAAAAAAGAGGGTTGATAACAGCGCCTCAACAGCAAGAGATGATACGTAATATGTCAGCCCTTAATACAGTAGGTGCAGAGTTAGCATCACTTAAAGGTGTACACGCTATGACCGATGTTACAGGTTTTGGTTTGTTGGGGCACCTTATAGAAATGGCAGAAGGAAGTGGGCTTTCCGCTGAGTTGAACTATACAAAATTGAATGTAGTAGAAGGAGCAAAAGAGTATCTGAAACAAAGAGTAGTGCCGGATGCAACGTATAGAAACTGGAATGCGTACAGTAGTAATACTGCTTTTGAAAATGGTGTAGATGTAATGGAAGCATTTAACCTTTTGCCAGACCCACAAACTAATGGAGGGTTGTTGATAGCTGTATCGCCTGATGAGCTTGATGCTGTGCAACAAGTTTTAGGAAAGAATGGGTTAAGTCATTTTGCAGAGCCAATAGGTAGAGTAGTATCCAAGGGAGAAAAAGTAGTTACAGTAAAACCCTAACGAAAAAAGAAAGCCCCCTAAAAAGGAGGCTTATATCAACTATACGTGTAACTAAAAACAAAGTGTTATTCTGCCATTGACTTGCTCAATGCGTCTCTTCTTCTTTTTACCCATGCTTTAAAGCGGAAGCTTAGTAGCATCAGTACAGGTACTAATATTAGCGTTAAGAACGTCGCGAATATCAAACCATATATCATAGCCCATGCAAGTGGTCCCCAGAAGGCAACGTTATCTCCACCTAGGTAGATGTGGGGGTTCAGCTCTGTGAACAATGCAGGGAAGTCGATATTCAAACCTATACCAAGTGGTATTAGGCCAAGTGTAGTAGATAGTGCGGTTAGTAATACAGGTGTCATACGTGTCTTACCTGCCTCTACTATGGCATCATAAGGTTGCATACCTTCTTTCAGCATCAGGTCTATAAACTCTACGAGTAGTATACCGTTCCGCACTACGATACCTGCCAATGCTATAACGCCAACACCACTCATCACAATAGAAAAATCATTACCAAATAGACTCACTCCAAGGAATACACCTATCACACTGAAGATGATCTCACTCATAATGATCAATGTTCTGCTGAATGAGTTGAACTGTAGTATCAGTATCATAAAGATCAAGCCCATAGATATAAGCATGGCATTACCTAAGAAGCTCATTGTTTCTGCTTGCTCTTCTTGCTGACCACCCATCTTGATGCTAATGCCGTCAGGTGAACTGAAGTTCGTTACTTCTCTTCTTACAGCTTCTACTACTTCTTGCTCGTTATAGCCTGTCAGTACATTTGATGATAATGATATGATACGTTTTTGGTCTTTACGTTTCACGCCACCAAAGGTGTTGCTGTAATTGATGTCGGCAAAGGCACTGATAGGTACTTGACGTATCTGACCACCCATACCCATGTCGCGGAATATGTATGGCATATTACGTACTGCATCTATGTTCTCTCTTTGCTCTTTCTTCAGGCGAAGCGTGATCGGGTAGTCGTCATTATCATCGCGGAAGCGTGAGATCTCTTTACCAAACACTGCTGTTCTCAATACACCAACTACTTGTCCTGTGTTGATGCTTTGATTGTTCATGTGCTCACGGTTCAGGTTGAAAATGATCTCAGGTTTATTAGCTTCGAAGTCACTACGCAATTCTTCTACGCCACCTATACGTTTGTTATCAAGATACTTCTTCAGCCTGCTGGAAACTGAATAAAGTGTATCCAGATTATCGCCTGTTATTTCTATTACGATAGGTTTTGGTAATGGTGGTCCGCCTTGCTCTTGGTCAACAGTTACCTGAGCACCCGGCACATCACTTACTGCCTTACGTATCTCCGACAGATATTTTTGTGTAGACACGCCATCTCTATCAGCAAACTTTACAAAGGCAACACTTATTCTACCCTTGTTAGGGAAGTTGCCTACCTCTCCACTTGTAGGGTCTACTGCACCAACTGTTACATTAGAGATAACAGATTTAACTATAGGGTTTTTCTTTCCTGTTTTAGGGTCAATATCCAATACTTCATTAACACGTTTCTCCAGCTTCATTAGTACCTCATTAGTGTATGCTTGGTCAGTACCTACCGGCATGTTAAGGTATACGTACACAAAGTTTGGATCGGCCTGAGGGAAGAATACAACCTTCGGCGGTCTTACACTCATCGTTACGACTGTGATGATGACAAGGCCCAGAGTTATTAGTAAGGTGATGCCCGGATGTTTAAGAGCACGCTCTAGCCATTTAGTATACCAGGCTTGTACCGCTGGCCACCTTTTTGCTTGGAATACTGTGATCCAGTTGGATAGTACATACTTGTATAATAGTATAAGTAAGTATATGAAGATGATAAAGTTTCCTAGTCCCCATGCTTGTGCTAAGTAAGCAATAGCTGCTAACGCCAGGAATATTATCAAGGTAACTTTATTCTTCTTAGTGAACCTACGTTTACTTCCTTTCTCTCTGCTTTCCGGTTTCATAAAGTCAACCGCAAATACAGGGTTGATGATATAAGCAACGAATAGTGATGCTAGTAAAGTAATGATCAATGTCACCGGTAAGTATACCATGAACTCTCCGATAACACCACTCCAAAATGCAAGTGGAATGAATGGTATCAATGTAGTGATAGTACCTGATAGTACAGGTAGGAATACTTCACCTGTAGCCATTTTGGCGGCACGTACTATCGGCATCTTACCATTATCATATATCCTGTGTGTATTCTCAATTACTACTATGGCATCATCCACCACAATACCTAAGGCTAGTAAGAAAGAGAATAGTACCACCATGTTCAATGTGATGCCTGTAGCATTCAATACAAAGAATGCTATAGCACATGATAAAGGCACAGACAATGCTACGAATATGGCATTGGTGACACCCATGAAGAACATCAGGATAAGCGTTACCAGCACGAAACCAATAATGATGGTATTGATAAGGTCCTCAATGGTTGTTCTTGTTTGGTCAGACTGGTCTCCTGTTATCACAATGTCAAGGTCACTAGGTAGCTGGTCTGCCTTCATCTCATCGATCAATGCCATGATGTTATCAGAAGCCTCGATCAAGTTCTGCCCTTTAGCTTTTATCACATTTAGTGTGATCACATTTTTACCATCAAGACGCGCATAGCTTTCCTGCTCTTCAAAGCCATCTATTACCTCTGCCAGATCGCGCAAGTATAGCGACTTGCCATACTGGTTCTTAACGATGATATTCTCCATCTCTTTAGCCGTCTTGAACTCATTGCGTATCGTAAGGATACGCTTCTTGTTGTTCATAGACACTTGACCTGGAGTAGAAGAGATGTTTTCATAAGCGATAGCATTTTCAATATCAGAGAAGGTGAAACCTGCTGCAGCCATTTTATACATGTCTACATTTATCTGTATCTCACGCTCTAGCGCACCCACCATCTCTACATCTTTTATCTCTTTAAGCTCCTCTATCTTATCTTGTAGGTCATCTGCATAGTCTTTAAGCTTATTAAGGTCGTAGTTACCCGATATATTCACATAAAGTATCGGGAATTCAGATACATCAATGTCATTGACCTCAGGCTCATTCGGTAGGTTCTGCGGTAGGTCTACCCGCGCTTTATCAACAGCATCTTTTACATTCCTCTTAGCCTCTGTAACGTCTACATCAGTATTGAACTCTACGATCACTACAGAGAAATCCTGAAAGGAGTTACTGGTTACTTTTTTTACGCCTGTCAGTCCTTGTACTTCTTTCTCTATCGGTTTGGTAACGAGGTTCTCCATATTCTCAGGAGATGTACCCGGATAGAATGTCTGCACAATGATCTGTGGCATCTTCACCTCAGGAAACTGTTCCTTAGGTAAGTTAATATATGTTATCAGCCCTGCTAGTGTTATAAGCACCGTAAGTATGTATATAGCTGTACGGTTGTCTATAGACCAGCTAGACGGCTTAAACTCTTTGAATACGTCTTTCATTAGTTTGAACTATTTCAGTGGTTTGCCGATTTCGGGTGTAATTATTTTTGTATTTCTAAACTGTCTCCTTTCTCTACTTCTGCATATCCTTCCACTATTACTTGGTCTCCTACACTCAAGCCTGATAGTATCTCTACATTTCCATTAGAGTTACGTCCTGTAGTTACTTGTACCATCTTAGCTTTTTTGCCATCAGCTATGTATAGCATGTCACCATCTACAGTATTCTGTATCACTGATACAGGTACGACCAATGCGTCATCGTTTTTGTAATTAGTGATCTGCATACGGCAAGACATATTTGGTGTAAGTGTTGGTACATTACCCAACCACACCTCAGCAGTAAAAGCACGAGAAACAGGATCTACACTTCTTGATACATAGGTCAGGCTTTTATTGATAGTGTCTCCTATTTCAGAAAATATCAGTTTTACGGCGTCACCTTTGCTTACCTTACCAATGTAGTTCTCACCAAGCTGTGCTACCACTTTTAGTTTGTCAAAGCTCACGATGCGGATGCCGTATGGAGATTGCCCACCAGCCATGTCACCTACTTTTATGTTCACGGCATCTACTGTGCCACTTATAGGTGCTACTATCTGATACATCTTCCTTTGTGCTACTAATGCTTGATATTGTTTTTGTGCACTTTCATAGTTTGCCTTTGCAGATAGTAGTTGCACTTCTGTACCTACTTGCTGGTCCCAAAGTTTTTGTTGCTTTTGGTATAGCTGTTTTAATAGTACCAACTGTGCTTCTTGCCCTTTTATTTGTTGCTCTACAGACGCTGCATCAAGTACTGCCAGTACTTGCCCCTTGCGTACATTCTGACCAACTTTTACGTTTACAGATTTTACCTGTCCCGGTGCTTGTGGCATTGCAGTAACGTTCTCGTCACCACTTACTTGAGCTTGTACTTCTACATAAGAACTGAACTGCTCCGGTTGTAGCGTTTTTACAGATACTGCTGTTGGCTTTTCAGGGTTGTCCTTTCTTACCTCCGCTTCTAGTTTAGCTATCTTTTCATCTAGTGCTACGCGATCTTTTTTTAGCTTGGTAAGTTTTGCTTGAGCATCTTCTTTCTCTCCTCCGCACGACGCTAGTATTAAGGTTGCTATCAGTAAATAAACTGTGCGTTTCATTATTATATGGTTTTTATATTTCGGTTAATGATGTTTTGTTTAATATTCTCCCAATGCTTTTTTCAGATCAGCTTGTGCATTCACTACATCTAATAAGGACTGGAAATAGTTGTTTTGAGCTGTAAGTAGGTCAGTTTGCGCAAGCGACACTTCTGTATTACTACCAACACCTGCGTCATATTTTGCTTTAGCTAAGCGTAAAACATTCCTGGCCAGGTCAAGGTTACGCTTCTGGTTATTCATGGTCAGTAGTGCATTTTTAAGTGTGGTCCTGGATTGGTTCTTTTGGAAGTCTATACCTAGCTTAAGGTTGTCTATTTGATTCTGTGTTTTCATCACAGATATCTTGGCTTGCTTTACTCTGTTTCTTCTTTGCAAGCCATCAAATAAGGGTACATTTAGTTGTGCACCTACCAATGAATATGATATGTACTTATCTAATTGCGTAATAGGAGTAAAGTTATTTGCGGCATTTGTAATGGCTAAATTCCCAAAAACGGATAGCTGAGGTAGTCCTGACAGTTTATGTCTTTTCAGGTCGTACTTGTTTAGGTCCAGCTGTGTTTGCAGTACTCTGAAATCCATTCTGTCCATATAATCAACCTCTTCCATTAGTAATGCTGTTGCATCTGAGAACTGCTCTGATAATGATGTGTCAATTAACACTATCTCTTGATGGTTCGGAATTCCCATCAGGTATTTAAGCATCTGCTCATTTACAGTAAGCGCATTGCCTATTTTCAGGCTGTCACTGGCAAGATTGTTTACATTTACCTTTGTTCTATCCAGCTCTATACGCTCTATGAATCCGTTATCATACATAACGGTCATATCTTCACTCATTTTTCTTGCATAAGCAATTGACTCTTTAAGAATGTCAAACTGTTTTTGAGCTACTACTAAAGAGTTATAAGCAACATTGATGTTATACCTTACTTCTTGTTCCGTAAGTTTAGACGACTCTTTGTAAAGCTTAAGTAGTGTCTTTCGAGCTTGTAATGCAACCATCACACTACCGTCAAATAAAAGCTGTGATGCTGTTAGCGAGCCAGTCGCAGAGTATGTAGGTGTAAACTGTACAGCTGTAAATGTACCAGCTGGTCCTCCCATGAAACTAGCAGGTATGAAAGATTTCACAGGGTTAGGGTAAGCGTTGAATTCACCTTTACCACTAATGTTAGGGTAGGCTCTACCTGTCACCTCTGCATTTATCGCTCTTTGGTTATCAATATCAAGTCTGGCATTCTTAGCTTGATAATTATTTCTTACCGCAAGACTCATTGCATCTTCAAGGCTTAGTTCCAAAACGTTATTGTCGTTTTGAGCCAATAGTTGCATTGGTAGTAAGAACGTCATCAGCAATAAGCTGTAGCTTATTCGTTTCATATTTTTGATACTTGCTTTAGGTATTGTTCTTTGTATTTGATGTATAGTTTTTCTCCTTTAGCTGTCATGATACCGTATAGAAAGTGCTCACTTAACTCGTGACCTACCATTGGCATATCATGTCGGTCATTAACTAAAAGGTTTGGGTGCAGAATGAGTAAAGACATTTCCATACGATAGCGTGCCATAAAGTCTGCATTGATGTTCTCTCTGTACAGACCATCCTTCATTCCCTGCTCAATATTCTCCTTCACCGCAACGATATCATTCTCCAGCATCTTGGTTCTGAACTGCTGGAATGTTTCAGGATAGTATCGCTCTAATTCTAGCAGTGCTATCGGGTTGATCTGCCTGTGTGTTTGGTCAAAGTTGCCCATGATGCGTACCATGGCTTCTATGGCATTTGCAGATTCTTCCATTGCTAGCTTGCATTGGTTATATATCTGTGCTTTGAACCAGGATACAGACTCTAGCACCACTTCCTGCTTATTAGCAAACTGTTGGTACAAGGTTTTTTTAGAGATACCTGCCCTCCTCGCTATATCATCCATCGTGATCGTTTTAAAGCCGTACTGGCGAAACAGTTCTGAGGATGCACTCAATATTTTAGTTAATGTATCCATATTTGCACGCAAAACTATGGAAACATTTTTTACAACAATAGTTTCCTGAGTATATTTTTACTCTATAATAGTTATAGCTAAATCACATAATGTTGAATATTCTGTTTCAATGCCTATTTTTTTTGCTTCAGTAATATTTTGATCATATTTATTATTTTGTATTCAAAATATACATATATGGGTCTCTTAAAAGAGTTTAAGGCTTTTGCCATGAAGGGCAACGTAATGGATCTTGCAGTTGCCGTAGTTATCGGTGGTGCTTTTGGTGCTATTGTCAAAGCACTTGTTGCAGATATAATAATGCCTCTAGTAGGTACGTTAGGCTCTGGTGATAAAATAAGTGCACGTTTTCTTGTGCTAAAGCCAGGTAAAGAAGGTGAAGTGTATAATTCACTTGATCAAGCAAAAGAGGCTGGCGCTAATATATTGGCATACGGGCACTTTATACAGTCTATAGTAGACTTTATCATTATTGCCTTTAGTATATTTATAGTTATCCGCACATTCAATAAGATGAAGAAAAAGAAAGAAGAAGCTCCTGCAGCACCGCCAGAGCCATCTTCTACAGACAAATTGTTGATGGAAATACGTGATGCATTAAAGAAATAATGCACAAACACGCCGGATTAGTAGCGTAAAACCAATTATTTACGCATTTTTGTAGCTACGGATAGATACCCTCTATGGCTACAGGTAAAATATATCAAGATCTAAGATCGAGGAAACAACAGGGCAAAAGTGGTTTTGCTGTACTTGTTGACCCTGATAAGGTCTCACCTTCAGAGATGCAATATCTGGCAGAATTATGTAATGATGCCGGTGTTGACTATCTGTTCATGGGTGGTAGCTTAGTAGTAGATCATCAGCTAGATGCTTGTATACAACGCTTTAAAGCTGAGAGTGATATTCCTGTAGTGCTATTTCCGGGTAGTCCTGCACAGGTTACACCATATGCTGACGCGTTATTATATCTTTCATTGATATCTGGTCGCAATCCTGAACTGCTTATAGGTCAGCACGTTGTGTCTGCTCCTGCGGTAAGGGCTAGCGGGCTTGAGGTGATATCTACGGGATATATGGTGGTAGACGGAGGTGTGCCTACTACAGTGTCTTACATGAGCCACTCGGCACCGATACCAGCCAACAAGCCTGATATAGCACTATGCACCGCATGGGCAGGTGAGCTACAAGGTAAGCATCTGATCTACATGGATGCGGGTAGTGGAGCAGCAAATCCAATATCTGAGGAGATGATACAGAAAGTATCTGCACATATTGATATCCCCTTGATAGTAGGCGGTGGTATCACTACTCCTGAAAAGGTCTATCGCAATTGCCAATCAGGGTCTAACATAGTAGTGGTAGGTAATGCGATAGAAAAAGACCCGCTTTTGATAAGAGAGCTGGTACAGGCAGCCAAAGAGCCAACTTCTTCCATTAAATAATTTGGAAGCTATATTAATATAATTTACCTTTGCACTCCTTAATTAAAATACTTCCCTGTAAAGGGTCAAATATTTAAGAATATGAAACGTACGTATCAACCTAGCCGTCGCAGTCGTAAATCAGTTCATGGTTTCCGTAAACGTATGGAATCTGTAAACGGTCGCAAAGTGTTGGCTTCTCGTCGTAAGAAAGGACGTAAGAAATTATCTGTATCAAGCGAAAAACGTTTGAAGTAATAATATTTTGACAGCCATTCGTTATACATTCAGTAAAAACGAAAGGCTAAAGCGAGAGCAACAAATTGATACGCTTTTCCATCATGGGAAAGCGTTTTCTGTTTTTCCGGTAAAGTTCATTTACCACTTGTCTCCTCGTATGGCCGACGAAACCTCACCCGTGAGGGTGGGCTTCTCTGTACCTAAAAAGAGGTTTAGGAACTCTGTAAAGCGCCATACCGTACGTCGTAAGCTGTTTGAAGCATGGCGACTGAATAAGCATCTACTTTATCCTGCCGTACCTAAAGAGCAGCAACTGCATTTATTCCTTATTTTTATAGATAGAGTAGTGCCGGATGTGGCTAAAGCTACAGATACGGTTCTGGCTGGGATAGATAAACTTAAAAAAGAGCTGACAGGTGATACGTAAGCTATTCTCAAAAATATTCGTTTGGCTGATCAAGTTCTACCAAGCATTTATATCTCCATTGCTAGGAGCTAAGTGTCGCTATACACCATCCTGCTCTGCATATGGGTTAGAAGCTATTAAAAAACATGGTCCGTGGAAAGGTGGCTGGCTAGCATTCAAGCGATTCTTGTCATGCCATCCATGGGGTAAGAGTGGCTACGACCCAGTGCCATAGTTAGTATCTGTACTATATTTGCTTTTTGGTGTTTTATTTTTTGACTTTGCAATATGTTCTATTCATTTAAAGGTTTTGTGCCTGTGGTTCATCCATCGGCGTTCGTGCATCCGCAAGCAGCTGTTACGGGCAATGTAGTAATTGGTAAAGACGTATACATTGGTCCTGGTGCTGCGCTACGTGGCGACTGGGGTGGTATTGTTATTGAAGACAGGTGTAATGTACAAGAGAATTGTACAGTACATATGTTCCCGGGTGTCACTGTAAGGCTAATGGAGGGGGCTCATATAGGTCATGGTGCTATAATACATGGTGCTACTATTGGTAGAAATGTGCTGGTAGGAATGAATTCAGTTATAATGGATGAAGTAGAGGTAGGGGATGAAAGCATCATCGGTGCCTTATCTTTTGTAGCCGCAAATACTAAGATACCGCCACGCTCTTTAGTAGTGGGCAATCCCGGTAAGGTGATAAAGCAAGTGAGTGATGATATGATAGCTTGGAAAACAAAGGGTACACAACTGTATCAAACACTGCCACAGGATTGCTACGATACTTTAGAAGCTTGCGAACCATTGACCGAGATGCCTGCTGATAGGCCCAAGCAAGAGACGCTATATGATACTTGGAATAAAATAAAAGAGGCTAAATAATAAAAAGCCGTACCAAGTGGTACGGCTTTTTATTTGGATAATCAGTTTATTCAGCAATAATGCATTAATTATGCTTCATCAGAATTAACCAACTCGTTTACAAACTTCGCTACAGAAGCAATACGAGCATGGTTCAATGCGTAGTGGATAAACTTACCATCACGTTCTGTGATCACGATATTGGCACGACGTAAAATAGCCAAGTGCTGTGATGCTACAGACTGCTCTAAACGCAATTTTACGTAGATGTCTGTTACGTTCATGCGTCTGTTCTCTTCTAACAACTTGATGATCTGCTGACGCAACTTGTGGTTGATCGCTCGTAGTGTCATCGCTGCATTCTTTACCGCCATGTAATCCAACTTGATTTGCTCATTCGATCCTTCGTCTTTACGAATTACCAGCGTGTTAGCCGACATAGTCGTTTCCATTATACATTAAAAATTTACAGATGTTAAATAAAAATATTAAAT
>CAZPDA010000014.1:0-26822 GCA_964585115.1 uncultured Flavipsychrobacter sp. | reverse complement strand
TTACCGGTGGCTTGAATCAGGTTACATTGTCATCAGGCACCCCAATACTATACACTCTAAGCGATCCTGACCGAACAGATGAGTGGTGGCCGTGTAAGCAATCATTAACGGACAAAATAGATTCGGCAGATATATGGGTAACTGTAGACGATACCTTAAAAGCTGGTAGTAATGGGCTGCTACAGGGTGTAACATCATTAGGTAGTGGCAAGTCAAGGTATGAGTGGAAGACCATCTACCCTATAGATTACTATCTGATTACAGTTGCAGTAGCTCCATATAAAGACCACTCATACTATATGCACTTTACGGATGGTAGTAATGACTCTATGCTGATACAGAACTATATTTATGATTCAGCAAGAGTAATGACAGCAGCTAACAAAGCTGCGCTAGATAGTACAGGTCTTTTCATTGACCACCTATCAAAACTATATGGAAAGTATCCTTTTTATAAGGAGAAGTATGGACACTGCTTGGCAGAGCCTCTAGGTGGAGGTATGGAGCACCAGACCATGACAACATTAGGCGCTACTAGTACTACATTGATTGCTCATGAAATGGGGCACCAATGGTGGGGTAATAATGTGACCTATAGCAGCTGGAGGGATATATGGTTAAGTGAAGGTTTTGCTACTTATACAGAACAGCTATTTATAGAAGAGTTTTGGGGTGCAGCAGCTGCAAAAAACGAGCGTACTACAGTTTTTAATAATGTTATGCTATCTACCTCTGGAAGTGTATATGTAGATGATACTACAAATGTGAACAGAATATTTAATGGTAGGCTGACATATAGCAAAGGTGCTTCAGTAGTACATATGTTAAGGTATTTAGCTCCTGTTGATAGCATGTTTTTCGTTGGGCTAAGGCAGTTTCAGCAGCAATACGCTTTTGGTAATGCAGTTACAGAAGACCTGAAAAATACATTTGAACCTATTTACGGTTTTGATCTGGATTCTTTCTTTAATCAATGGGTCTACGGTCAAGGGTATCCTACATATAGTGTCAAGTATTATCAGAGTGGAAGTACTATCTATCTGCAAGTAAACCAAACAACATCTTATAGTGCGGTAACTCCTTTGTTCCATATGCCTATCCAGTTGAAGCTAAAGTCTGCTAATGGGGACAAAGTCATAACGCTATACAACAATAGTCCCTCTCAAAACTTTATTGTACAATGGAATGAGCAGCTAACAGGTATAGAGGTTGATCCGGATAACCATATAGTCAACAGAACAGGGCTAATACAAGAAGATCAAAGCATACTAAGTGTAGGTAGAGCAACCTATGATAATATAATTGTGTATCCAAATCCAGCGTCTGACCATTGGAATATAGACGGGTTGCCGAATGGTTCGAGCTGTAAATTATTGGATGTGTCTGGTAAGGTGATATGGGAAGGTGCTGCTACAGGTCAAACATTAGGGATACCTGCTACACAAGTTGCAAGCGGTGTGTACATGCTTGAGGTAGCTATTGATAATGATTCTGTGTACTATAAATTAGTTAAGTAGAATAAACGTGCAAAATGTGTTAGTAGAAGAAGTGCTAACTTTGCTTTTTCTTCAAAGAACAGAAAGGATCGTATAACATACATGGAGAATCTTCACGAACTTTTTCAGCAGATAGTTAATAATCCCATACCTTCTCTTACAATAATTCTCAATCTGATATTGATAGAGAGTCTATTGTCTGTAGATAATGCTGCTGTTCTTGCTACTATGGTGATAGATCTGCCTAAAGAACAAAGGCAAAAAGCACTGAAGTATGGTATAATAGGAGCGTATCTGTTTAGAGGTCTATGTCTTCTTTTTGCCACTTTGCTGATACAGATATGGTGGTTCAAGCCGTTGGGAGGAATATACTTATTGATACTAGCTATTAAATACTTTATATCTCGTTCGAAAAAGCATAAAGAACAAGAGGAAGAAGAAATAATAGAAAAAGATAAAAGCTGGCTATACAGAAAGACGCTTGGAATGCTAGGGCCTTTTTGGGCTACCGTGGTCTTGGTTGAGATCATGGATCTAGCGTTCTCAATAGATAATGTGGTAGCTGCTACAGCTTATACCAACAATATCATATTGGTTTGGACGGGTGTGTTTATTGGTATACTTGCTATGCGCTTTGTAGCACAAGGTTTTGTAAGGCTAATGGAGAAATATCCTTTCTTAGAGGTGTGTGCCTATCTGGTGATACTACTATTAGGAGCCAAGCTTACACTGGCTCTATACACTCATTTTAACCCATGTACAGCATTCACCCAGTTTCTAGAAGGTCCATTATCATGCTTGGAAGCAAATGGTAAACACTTGCCTGAAGGTGAACATCCAACAGTATGGGGAGATATTGTTACATCTGCACTGAGCATCGGGATATTCATTATTCCCGTTCTTACCTCACTACTATTTAACTTCCCGAAGCACCAGAAGGGGCACTCGGAGTAGGACGCTGTGGAATAGAAGATTCCAAGTCAGGATAAACATCTGTCCAGTTTATTCGCTCACCTAATGTGCCTAACCCGGTTAGTTTACCCAGAGAAATATTCAACCCGAACTCGTTATATGCACCGGCTATATGATAGTAAGAGCGTGCATAGTGTATCTGGAACTTATTAAGGTTAATAGCTGCTCCGAACGAAAAGCCAGTTACTGCAGTACGTTCTTCAAGAGCAAGCTCACTTCTTCTTAAATGATTGTAAGCTGCACTTACTTGCAGGCGTTTAGCTATTGTTAGTTCTGCACCAAATATCAGGTGTCTAAATAGTTTGTCTGAGAAATGGCTATTCTCTTTTGTAGAGCTGTCCGTATTGCCAAATACGTTGTTGTTATTAGCATCAGCTGGGTCGTCGTAGCGTATATCCCACTCATACAAGTGGTGAGCAGTAGCCATAAGTTTTAGTGGTACATACTTCAAACGCTTTGATACGCCTATTTGTAGGTCGAAAGGTAGAGGCTCTGATGGGTTTGATGGGTTGTATTTATTCACCATTACCCCCATATTCTTGGCTACAACACCTATCATCCAAAGAGATGAGCTATCGTAATAGCTGATACCTACATCTAGGAGCAGGGCACCTGCTGTTTGGTCATATAGTGTAGAGCTAGCCCATTTAAGTGTAGCTCCATAACGCCACCTTTGCTTGTATTGACGAGATGCGGCAAGAGCTATTGCATATTCATTAGCTCTGAAGTTGCCAAGCTGGTTGCCTATCAGGTCAGTTTGTACAAAATCACCATAGTTAAGATACTGAACACCTAGTGCAAAGGAGGTCTTTATCTTTTCTACATGATAGCCGTATTGTAGGTTGCTGGCGCTAATTCCCGAATAGTAAGCATTGAAGTTAAGACCAAGCTCGTTGTGGAGTCCTGGTCTTGCTAAAGCAGGATTTTGCAACGCAAAAGATATATCTCTGTCTGCGTTTGCTACATTAATACCACCTAATGCACTGATATGAGGTGCATTAGGCAGTCTTAAAAATTCCATTGTTCTTTGCCCGCCCGTTACTTGCGCCGAGGCATAGTATGTAGATGCAAATAGAATTGCAGTGATAATAAACCTTATTGGCATAAGTTTAAAACGGGACATAGAACAAAATATTGCTATTGTAAGTTAACTGTTTTTAGCTATCAGACTTATCTGCAGCTTTTTGCATGTCTTCCACTATTGGTTGGCTCACACCTGTATTAGAGAAGCCGCCATCGTGGAAGAGGTTTTGCATTGTAACCATCTTAGTATAGTCACTAAATAGTGAGATGCAATACTTCGCACAGTCCTCACCACTAGCATTACCAAGAGGAGACATTTTATCAGCATAGTCAAAGAATACATCGAAACCGGAAACTCCTGAACCTGCTGTAGTAACAGTAGGTGACTGAGATACAGTATTCACACGTACTTTCTTAGCAAAGCCATAGTGGTAACCAAAGCTACGTGCTATACTTTCCATTAGTGCTTTAGCCTCGGCCATATCGTTATAGCCAGGGAATGTACGCTGAGCTGCGATGTATGTAAGTGCAACGACTGAAGACCACTCATTTAGAGCATCTAGCTTCATAGCTGTTTGTAATACTTTATGCAGAGACAAAGCAGATACATCTAAGGTCTTCTGGAAGTTAGTATAGTTAGTTTCTGTATACGGTATACTCTTACGCACGTTTGGAGACATACCTATAGAGTGAAGTACAAAGTCCAGCTTACCGCCAAGTTTTTCCATACTTTGGTTGAACAGGTTCTCAAGGTCTTCTGTTGATGTAGCATCAGCAGGTATGACCGTTGCGTTATTACACTGTTCTGCAAGCTCATTGATCTTACCCATGCGCAATGCGATAGGCGCATTACTAAGTACTATCTCTGCACCTTCTTTAGATGCATGTAGCGCAGTTTGCCAAGCTATAGAACGCTCGTCTAGTGCACCGAAAATGATTCCTTTTTTACCTTTTAGCAGTTGATGGGACATTTGTAATGATTTTGAGGTGATAAAAGTAGAAAAAAACTACTAAGCAAACTCGAACAAAGGTATATTAATACATATGCAATGCGTAGCTATCGCCGTATTATTACCTCAACACGTCGGTTGGTCAGGCGGTCTTCTTCTGTTTCGTTGTCCGTAATGGGTTGTGCTTCTCCCCAGCCTGCATGTCTCACATAGTCCGGGTCTACACCCATACTGATGATGTATTCGGCCACCAGTCCGGCTCTCTTATAGGATATTTGTTCGTTTATCAATGGCGTACCTGTATTGTCTGTATAGCCGTTCACGTATACATTTATGTAATCCTCTTCCAGCCACGGTGCCATTGCATCGTAGATGATGTTACGGTCACTATCAGATAGTTGGGCTTTGTTTATTCTAAAGTTGAGTGTTAATATCAATGTGTCATTGATAGGAGCTACATAGCCTTGAGGTAGTAGCGGGATGTTGAAATCCATCTCGTTAACAGAATCAATATTGGGTACATTGATAACGCCGCTATTAGCAGTATATCCTATCCTATCTGCATAGAAGTTGTAGCTTTTTCCTTTTGGTAAGGTCATCATGTAGCTGGCATCTCCCTTGTTGGATGTGAATTGGTATATCTCCTTGCCTGAATTAACGTCACTAATATGTATACGGGTAAGGTTCAGCTTATATCGCTCAATACTATCGAATGCATAACCATTTATGGTCATTACAGATATTGGTTGTAGTGATGCAGGTAGCTTGGTCTCATATATATCATAGTTGCCCGTTACGCTATCTCTATCTGAAGAAATATATGCCTTTTGACCGTCCATGGTAACACATATGCTTATCTCATCAGCAGTAGTGTTAATAGGGTAGCCCATGTTCTTTGCTTTTGTCCAAGTAGTATCTCCTGTTCTTCTGCTAAAGAAAAGGTCGCTACCTCCTATGCCTACATGTCCTGTGCTGGCAAAGTATAGTGTATTGTTATCAATATGAAGAAAAGGTGCTGTTTCGTCGCCTGCAGTATTTATCTCGGGTCCTAAATTTCGTGGTAGTTGCCAAAAACCATACTCAAACCTTGATACCCAAATATCCAATCCGCCATATCCCCCTTCTCTATCACTCACAAAGTATAGTTCTCTATTATCTGCCGAAAGGCAAGGCATGCCTTCGTATGCAGGGGTATTGATGGTAGCGCCAAAGCTTTGCGGTACAGACCATGAGCTATCTTCGGTATAGGCCATGTATAGGTCGCAGCCACCCCTGTCCCAACCCGTTTCGCTACGGTTCTCGCATCGCATAAAAAATAGGTAATGACCGTCAGCAGATACAAACTGTGCAGCTTCTTGGCTTGGCGTATTGGGTGGTCTGCCAAGGCTTTTTGCAGTATACCATCCTCCACAGCTATCTACTGTAGACTTATAAAAGTCCTCATCCATCCATCTTACCCTTCTTGTTAGGTATAGGGTTTGTGTATCTGCGGAGATGATAGGATACATCTCAGGCTCGTCAGAATTCACTCGAATGCCTAAGTTGTTAACGCTATCTACTATTTGGTTATTCAGTGCATATTGGATGAATCGAGCTTGTGCTCTCATCTTTCTCCACTCTTCTTTATGGCTACCGGATAAGCTATGTGACACTATTAGTTGTAAAGCCTGTGATGTCTTATAGTCGCCCAAGAAAGACTTGGCAAGAGGAAGTGCAAAATCGTTATGACCATTTTTGCACCGTTTAGACGCCATTACAAAGGTCTCTATTGCACCTTTGTATTGCCTGTCTGTGTAATACCATTCGCCCATGGTGCTGTATGCATCGGTATAGGCAGAGTAGCTCTTAATAGCTTCTTTCATTTGCTTATAAGCAGCTTCTTTATCACCATCGATACGGTGCTTAACAGCTTGTTCGTATTTCTTTAATGCATCTTCAGGCACTTGTGCATACACCCCGATAGTGTGTAACAACAAGCAAGCAAAAAGTGTATATCTGAATAGTGGACGCATAAATGAGGCTTAAAAATAATAACTATGTGGTTCAATCATAAAAACGAACTTTGTATTTTCAGAAAAAACAGAATTAAGTACTTATGACTACCAATATTACTTGCCCGAAATGTGGAAATGAGTTTCAGCCATCCGACGCTATAAGAGGCGAGGTGGAGAAACAATTGAGGGCGCAAGTACAAGAATGGCAAAAGAAGAAAGAAGCGGAGTTTCAAAAACAATTAGCCCAGAAAGATGAAGAAGCGGATAAACGTTTGGGAGAAGAACGAAAGAGACTACAGGAGCAGTTGGAAGGGCAGATAAAGAAGCAACTGGAAAGTGACTATGAGACCCAAATGAAGTTTTTGGAGCAGCGCAATGAGGATAATGAGAAACGACTGAAAGAAGCTAGAGATAAAGAGTTGGAGTTCCTTAAAAAAGAGCAGCAACTGGCAGATAAGGAAAAAGACCTGGAGATACAGGTACAGAAAACACTGAACGAGGAAAAAATGCGCCTGTCTGAGCGTATACAAAAAGAAGAAGAAGAGAAGACCTTCCTGAAAATAAAGCAGCTGGAAAAGCAGCTGGAAGACCAGAAGAAAATAGCGGAAGAAGCAGTAAGAAAAGCCGAACAGGGTTCTATGCAGCTACAAGGTGAAGTGCAGGAGCTGGCTTTGGAAGAAATGCTGCGTAATAGCTTCCCTATAGATACAATAGAAGAGGTAGGAAAAGGTGTAAGAGGTGCAGACTGTATACAAACCGTTAGAAACTCTGTAGGGCAAGAGTGTGGTAAGATAATATTTGAAAGTAAGCGTACTAAAGAGTTCAGTAACGATTGGGTAGAGAAGCTAAAGGCAGACATGCGTAGCCAAGGCGTAGATGTAGCTGTTATCGTTACACAGGCCATGCCTAAGGGTATGGACAGGTTTGGCGAGAAGGATGGTATATGGGTATGCTCTTTCTTTGAGGTGCAGCCACTCGTACACGTATTGAGAGGCTCTATAATGAAAGTGTACAATGCCACAAAGAGTCAGGAGAATAAAGGCGATAAGATGACGCTGCTTTATAATTACTTCACAAGCTCAGAATTCTCTGAGCAATGGAAAGCAATGCGTGAAGGCTTTAGAGGATTAAAAGACTCTATACAAAAAGAGCGCGACCAAATGGAACGTATATGGAAAGCCCGTGAAAAGCAGTTGGAGAAGATTCTACTTAATGCATCTCATATAAGAGGCTCAATAGATGGTATAGCCGGTGCAGATAGCATAGATATGCAACTGCTTGGCGATAATGATATGATAGAGTAGGTATTACCTGATAAGGGTGATATCTCCTTTCATTAGCTTATCTTCTCCTTCAAAATTGTATTGTATCATATAAAAGAAAGTATTCATTGATTGAGGCACGTTATTGAATTTGCCATCCCAACCTTGGTTTACATCTTCAGTGTAAAATACGCGCTCTCCCCAACGATTGAATATAGATAGCTTGAACTTAGTGATGTCATCAATATTACCCAGTACTCTAGCTATATCGTTCAGCCCATCACCATTAGGGCTGAAGGCGCTAGGGAACCATATCTTACAGTTCTCAAAATCTATATATACTTCATCGTAACCTGATCCACAGTTGTTAGTAATACGTACGGAATAAGAACCTGGTTCTGAAACATATATCCTGTCTTTTGTGCTGCCATCGCTCCATGAGTATTGTGCTCCGCTATATATTCCTGCATACAGCTCATACACTTTGCCATAGCAGAATGTAGTATCATCTATCAGGTCTACGATAGGAGGAGCACTAACTAGCACACTAATAGTGTCTGCATCACTACAGCCTTCAAGGTTGGTGACACGTACCCAGTAATTTGCCGTTTCGTATACCTTGACCTCTGTGCTGGAGTCGCCTGTATTCCATATGAAAGATGAACCAGCAGCTTGAGGTAAGGCGTTCAGTAGTAAAGTATCTCCAACGCATAACATAGTATCGTTTCCTAAGTATACAGTAGGCGAAGGTTTTTCAATTAAGTTCACCGTATCTCTTGTACTACACTTACCGCCAATACTTTCCTCAAGCCAGTAAGTTCCTGCTTTGCTAACGGTAATACTGGAAGAAGTGTTACCACTGCTCCAAAGGTATTGGTTAGCTCCTTGGTTAGTTTTGATGTTCTGTAGGGTTACTTTATCGCCTTTGCATATATATTGGTCAGGACCAAGGTCTACATCGAGTGACAGATCAGTATTCACCACAATGGTATCACTGCTTTTACAGTTTATACCATTCTCTATTTCTAGCCAATAAGTTCCTGATGTGTAAACTTGTAATGATGAAGATATAGCACCTGTATTCCATTTGAAATTTACATTGTTTAGTGGTCCTCCTCTATGTTTTAACGTTAATGTATCTCCATTACAAATACTGGTATCCGGACCAAGGTTTAGTGTGTTAGCTGAAATGATAATGACCTCTGCAGTGTCGTCAAACACATAGCAAGAGTCTGCTCCTGTAAGTTTTACCCAATACTTCCCGCTTGTTTTTACGGTTATCTTTCCTGTAGTTGCTCCATTGCTCCACTGATACCCTGTTGCACCTGTTATAGTGGCATCAAGTGTCACACTATCTCCATCACATATGGTAGCATCGTTTAAGAACTTTGTAGCACCGGGCTTTACATATATGCTCTTACATTGAGCATATGAACCCATGAAGCCTCCCGGGTCTTGTAGTAGTGTCATATCTCTTTTCCCACTTCTGTTGAAGCCGGGGTTGGTTTGCGCATTGTAGTAAGTAATATTAGTTGCAGAAGGGTAGTTTGCAATAGCTCTGAAATAAAGTGTTTTACCTGCATATGGTATAACGTAGAAATACAGAACGCCATTATAAGAGAAAGGTGTAAATGCATTTAAGTTAGAAACGCCATTGACCAAGTAACCTAAGCTGCTAATGCTCGGTGTGCTGGTAATGTCATTATGAAAGTCGTATTGAAACAACTGCCCGCCTTCATTGATGATGTAAGCTACAAGCTGATTACAGTCATGTACTATGCTTACTGTTCTTGGTAGCGTTAAGATATTGTTCGGGTCACCTAAATGAGTACCTGTAGGGTTATTATTCTTAAGGTTTGTACCAAAATCCAATCTGCTTAAAGTCCCGTTTATCAGGTTGGTAACTAGCATATACCATCTTCCATTCTGCTGGTGTAGGGCAAAGTTGCTTGGTGTAGACATGCCGCCTGTATTGGGTATTACTGTTGCATTAGGTGCATTGGTAATAGAAGTTCCAAAATCAAGCCTTACTATGTTCCCATTTCTATTAGCTACAAACCCTATCCATTCATTACCAAACTTTTTGATGCCTAGCTGGTGTGGCCATGCAAATTCAGGAGGGTATGAATATCGTGTACTGGTAGGGCTATTGTTGCTTAGAGATGTTCCGAAATTTATTCTGATAAGATCATTACCTTCTACTACAAAGACGTACCAATCAGTACCGTCTTTTATTACCTGTACACCTTCCTGATCTCCTGATGGAGAGCCAAATGTACCAAGGTTGGTAGCTGTAGGTATAGAAAAAGGGTTATTCCCGTAGTCTAGCCTTATAACGTTGTGATTGCTATAGCTGGTAACGAAAGAGTACCAAGTGCCGTTCTCATTTACCATAGTGGCATATACAGCATTATTAATTGCAGATATAGCACCGGTGTTATTGGCATAGTAGGTCGGCACTTGACCAATGTCTGTAGTGTCAAAAGCCCATACATTCTCTGCTTCATCAGTAACAGCGTTGATAGACTTAAGAGTATCCATACAGATAACAGTATCTGGAGCTATGATCTGAGCTTTTGCACATACACTGCTTAGCAGCAGTATGCACAGTAAGGTTCTTCGGTAGGTTGCGTGCATAAACTTAACTTATTAACTGTAAGTTAAGTATGTAGACGAATATTAATGTAATGTGGTTGGGTTAAAAGCTAAAAGGGCTTTGAGATGCCTCGTTAAACTCACCCCATATTTCCGCTACTACATCGGCAGCAGGCTTAATGTCGGTGATGTAGCCGCTTACTTGCCCTATCTCTAGTTCTCCCTCTACCATATCTCCTTCAAACATTCCTTTTTTAGCTCTTGCTCTGCCAAGTATGGTCTTCATCTCTTCATCGCTTACACAGTTACGCTCTGCTTCCGCCACACGAGCATAAAAGTCGTTCTTAATAAGTCTTACAGGGGTTAGGCGTTTCATAGTAAGAACCGTATCGCCTTCTCCCGCATTTACTATCGCATCTTTAAAAGACTGGTGGCTAGATGCCTCAGGAGTACATACAAATCGGCTACCTATCTGCACACCCTCTGCACCAAGAGCCATAGTAGCAAGCATACTTCTGCCTGTAGCAATACCACCTGCTGCAATTAGAGGGATATTGATAGCTTGCCTTACAGAAGGTATCAGGCAAAGTGTAGTAGTTTCTTCTCTACCGTTATGCCCTCCTGCTTCAAATCCTTCAGCAACAACAGCATCTACACCTGCATCCTCACTCTTCTTAGCAAACTTGGCACTGGATACTACATGTACTACCGTAATACCATTGTCTTTAAGTGTTTTGGTCCATGTTTTGGGGTTGCCGGCCGAGGTGAATACAACAGGGACCTTCTCTCTTATTATTATCTCAATATGCTTGTCTATATCAGGGTATAGTAAAGGCAAGTTCACACCAAATGGCTTATTGGTAGCTTCTTTGCACTTTTGTATGTGCTCTTCTAATACTTCAGGGTACATACTGCCTGCTCCAATAATACCAAGCCCTCCCGCATTACTTACTGCAGAGGCAAGCCTCCAACCAGATGCCCATATCATACCCGCTTGTATTATCGGGTATTGTATGTTGAATAGCTTGGTTATACGATTATCGAAACCGTTATCATTGAACTTCCCTTCAAATAGCATAGTGTTATTACTTTTTCTTTCTGTAGAGTAGCGTGTTGCTGTTCTCTTTTCTGAATATTGTTTTAGCCGTTTCCTGTAAATATTCTGCAGTTACTGCATTATACTTATCCCACTCTTCATTTATCATATTTGCATCGCCCAATAGTTCATAAAAGGCAAGGTTGTTAGCACGAGATAGAAGACCCATGTCTTCAAAAGTTATCATAGCTTCTATCTTATTCTTAGCTTTCTTTAGCTCTTCCTCCGTTACGCCATCGTCCACCAGCTTTTGTATCTCTTCTTCTACAGCAGCATTTGCTTCTTCTAGTGTTCTGCCTTCAACTATCTTTCCGTCTACTACTAGTAGTCCCGGGTCTATGCTGCCCATATGGTAGCAGTTGATATTGCTGAATATCTGCTGTTCTTTTACCAGCTTTTGGTATAGTCTTGATGAAACACCATTACTCAATATCTCTGTTATCAGGTCTGCTGCATAATAAGAAGGTGCAAGCCTACCTTCTATATGCCAAGCTTTATACAAAGCGTCTAATGGTACGTTTGCCTCTACTTCTTTAAAGCGAGCTTCCGTCTGCTTAGGCTCTATTGGTAGTTGCCTCTCGTATCTTTCTCCTGCCTGTATATTGCCAAACCACTTTTCTGCCAGAGCCTTTACTTGTGCAGTCTCTACATTTCCTGCCACACAAAGTATTGCATTGCTCGGGCGGTAGTGTTTGTAGAAGAAGTTCTTTACATCTTGTAGCTCAGCTTCTTCTATATGCTTTAGTTCTTTACCTATGGTCATCCACTGGTATGGGTGCGTCGTGTATGCTAATGAGCGCATATGCTCCCATGCGTTGCCATAGGGTTTATTGATATAATTCTCTTTGAATTCCTCACATACTACTTTGCGTTGTACATCCAGACTTTTCTCTCCAAATGCCAGCTCATTCATCCTATCACTTTCCAACCAAAAAGCTGTTTCTATATTTTGTACAGGTAGCTGTAGGTAGTAGTTAGTAAGGTCGTTAGTAGTGTACGCATTGTTCTCACCACCTGCCATTTGCAACGGCTCATCATATTCAGGTATGTTCTTTGAGCCGCCAAACATCAAATGCTCAAATAAGTGAGCAAAACCTGTACGTTCAGGGTTCTCGTCTCTTGCGCCTACATCATAAAGAATATTTACGGCTACCATAGGTGTCGTATCATCTTTATGTACCAGTACTTTTAATCCATTCTCTAATGTAAATCGCTCAAATTGCAACATATACTTTCTTCTTATTATCGGGTGCCAAAGTTAAGGGTTTAGTTGGTTAAGCGTTATTGCTCTTATATATCTCAGTATATTAAAAATGCACACTGTTCAGTGTGCATTTTATTAGTTAGTTACCTGCTTTTCGCTCTTTTTCAAAGATGCCCCTCTTTAAAGGGTTAGCAGTATATTCTGCGAAGTTGTCTCTTTGTTTCAGTATGCTGATACATTCAAATACAGCCTCTCTGAAAGAGGAAGGGTCTGCTACATTCTTCCCTGCAATATCAAAAGCTGTACCATGGTCGGGAGAGGTACGTACTACATTAAGACCTGCGGTGTAGTTCACGCCATCACCTTCAGATAAGGTCTTCATGCCTATCAACCCTTGGTCGTGATACATAGCCAGTGTAGCATCAAATGCTTGGTAAGAACGCTTGGCAAAATAAGCGTCAGCACCGTATGGTCCGTATACTAAATGACCTTGTCCTTGCAGGTTTTCGATAAACGGCTTGATGAGTGTTTGCTCTTCTTTTCCTATCTGACCCTCATCGCCTGCATGTGGGTTAAGCCCCAGTATAGCTATCTTAGGTTTGTCTATACCAAAGTCTTTTATAAGGCTTTCTCTAAGCAAATTGTACTTAGTAAGTAGTAGGTCTTTAGTTATGGTCTCGGCTACCTTAGCAATAGGGATATGCGTTGTTACCAAGCCAACTTTTAGTTGGTTGTTGTAGAGCAACATCAATACATCCTTCGCACCAAATTTCTCCTTAAAGAAAGGTGTATGACCTGTGTAAGGAAAGTCTTGTGTTTGTGTATTCCCTTTGTTTATCGGAGCAGTAACAATACCATCTATCTCACCATCCTTTAAACACTGTGCAGCTACCATCAGAGAGCGTAAGCCGTACTTGCCTGCTTGCTCTGTAAGCTCGCCGGGTTGTATTGGCACTTCCTCTTCCCAACAAGTAAATATATTGATCTGTTTTGTGCTCAGCTTCGTCAGGTCTTTTGTGCTGTTGAAGTTGAACTGCACGCCTTCAATATTCTTTCTGTAATAGTTGATAACCTTATTGGATGCAAATATTACAGGTATGCAAAGGTCAAGTATACGATTGTCTGAAAATGTTTTAATTATCAGCTCTGGGCCTATACCATTCAGGTCGCCTGTGGTAATGCCAATTATCGGCTTGTCAGCATTAGTTTGCATAAGTAAACGGCTTTTATGTTTAAGCTTTACCGTAGTTAGTTAAGAAGTCAAGTAGCATACGTAGTCCGTAGCCTGTACCTCCTGAAGTTTTGTAGCTCTGAGTGTTATCCGCAAAAGAAACACCTGCTATATCAAAGTGCATCCATGGATAGTCTGTAAAATGCTCTAGGAATTTACCTGCTGATATAGCACCGCCATATCTGCCGCCTATATTCTTCATGTCAGCAATGTCAGACTTTAGCATGTCTCCATACTCATCCCATAGCGGATATTCAACCAGTCGCTCATATTGACGGTTACCACTCTCTTTCAATGAGCCTTTAGTGTTATCATCAGCATTACCCATGCATACTATACCGTGCGAGCCAACAGCTACTGCCGCTGCTCCCGTAAGTGTAGCAAAGTCAAATACCAATTCAGGCTTGTACTTCTTAGCATAGTGTAGCGCATCAGCCAGTAGCATTCTACCTTCGGCATCGGTATTCAATACCTCTACAGTAGAGCCACTATACATAGTTATAACATCGCCCGGTACATAAGCGTCTTCTCCTGGTCTGTTGTCTGTAGCAGGTACTAGTGCTACTATGTGTAGTGGTAGTTGCATTTTAGCAGCAGCATACATAGCCGCTGTTACTAGTGCAGAGCCACTCATGTCGCTCTTCATTTTATCCATTGAGCCT
Source organism: uncultured Flavipsychrobacter sp. (assembly GCA_964585115.1). GTDB lineage: Bacteria > Bacteroidota > Bacteroidia > Chitinophagales > Chitinophagaceae > UBA5543. Next base: position 12,337 of record CAZPDA010000014.1, on the reverse strand, counting down.
GCTGTAGGTTTCAAGGATACTCCACCTGTATCATACACTACACCTTTACCTACCAGCACTATCGGCTTTTTATTGATAGCTTTTTTAGGCTTATGCTCCATGATGGTAAATGTAGGAGGGGTAACACTACCTCTGTTTACAGCAAGTAGCCCGCCCATCTTTTCTTTTACTATCTGCGCTTTGTTAAGTGTAGTTACTTTAAAGCCGGCTTCTTTACCCAGTGTTGCAATGTCTTTAGCTAGCTGTACGGCTGTAAGGTAGCTAAGTGGCTCATTCACCAAGTTGCGCATGCGGTATACCGCCTCACAAGTATATTCCAGATGCTTTACATCCTTCACTGTTACGCTTCCCTTTGTGAAAGAAATTGTTTTTAAGCTATTGGTAAGTTTAGCAGCATCAGACTTGTATTTCAGGAATTGATAGTTTGCCAACGCAATACCTTCTGCTAACACATAAGGCGCATACTCAGCAGTACTCATGCTAGTGATAGCTATGTTGTCTATTTTATGCTTGTTCAGAGCTGATTGTATCGTAGCTCCTTTCTTACGGCAAGCTTCTATATCCTTAGAGGTATTGTCTGTTTGTTTGTGTATGTATATGAACAGATACCTGTCTAGTTGGTTAAATTCAATATAATTACCTTCGCTTTTCAGATTTTTTGCGGCAAAATCTTGTTCTTGTTCATTCAGTTCAGATATTTGCGCAATAGCACTTGCATCATCTACTATATATAAATGATGTTTTTTAGGAGCTTTCTGTAAGATCTTGAAATCCATTGTTGATAAATTAAGATTGTGTACAATGTGCCTGCAAGGTAATAGCTTGTAGAGTTTAAACCTAACTTTAGGTATTGATTGTAATTTGTAGCATCAAATTTTTCTGGTTTGGGTCAACCATATACATTAAAGAAAAGTCTGGGTCAGCATTTTCTGCACGATGAGCAGATGTGTGAGAAGATAGTTTCGTCTGTAGCGAGAAAGCAGGGCTTGAAGCTGGTAGAGATAGGCCCCGGTGGCGGAGCCATTACCAAATACTTGATAGGCTGGGAAGGTGTGGACTATAAGGCCATAGAGGTAGATGAAGAAAAAGTAACCTATTTAGAGAAGACCTACCCCGATATTAAGGGTAAGTTGATACTGCAAGATGTATTGAAGGCTGATAAGCCGTTTGATGAGCCTTTTACTGTTATCGGTAATTTTCCTTATAACATCTCATCGCCCATTCTTTTCAAAGTGCTGGACTGGGAAGAAAGTGTAGAGGAAGTAGTAGGCATGTTTCAAAAAGAAGTGGCGCAAAGAGTAGCATCAGGACCGGGTAGTAAACAATACGGGATATTAAGTGTGCTGATAGGGGCGTTTTTTAAGGTGACCTACCTTTTTGATGTGCATGAGAATTGCTTTACACCACCACCAAAAGTGAAAAGTGGTGTGATAAGGCTTGAGAACCTTAGTAATCCGCACAACATAGAAAATAAGCGAAAATTCAAGACGTTAGTAAAAGCTGCATTCGGGCAAAGGCGTAAGACCTTGCGTAATGCTTTGGCATCTGTGATGCCCAAAGATGCGCTGAAAGAGAATGAACTAATGTCTAAACGAGCAGAACAATTATCAATAGAAGACTTCGTGTCATTATATAAACAATACCTTGCATGAGCAAAAAAGTACTCATAGCTGCACCAATACATCATATACTAAAAGATTGGCTAGAGGCTAATGGTTATGAATGTGTAGTAAGGGAGAAAATAACACAAGAAGAAGGTGCAACGCTTATCGGTGATTGTACGGGTGTGGTTACGTCTACAAGGTTACTGCTGGATAAAGCTTTGATAGATAATGCACAGCAGCTTAAGTGGATAGGGCGTATGGGCTCTGGCATGGAGATAATAGATGTAGCCTATGCACAAAGCAAAGGTATAGCATGCTATAGCAGTCCTGATGGGAATAGTAATGCGGTAGCAGAACACGCTTTAGGAGCATTGCTCAGCCTTAATAAAAGGATACTAAAGTCTAATGAGGAGTTAAAGAAAGGAATATGGCTACGAGATGAGAATAGAGGGGTAGAGCTTGATGGCAAAACAGTAGGGATTATTGGCTATGGTAATACCGGTGCAGCTTTCGCGAAGAAACTATACGGGTTTGATGTGAAGATATTAGTGTTTGACAAGTATAGTGATGAGCGAGTGCCTAAGTATATGACCAGCTGCCGCAGCTTAAGTGAGATATACGATAATGCAGACATTGTAAGCTTTCATGTGCCTTTGCAAGACGATACCAGATATTATTTGAACAATGGTTTTGTGGAGCAAATGAAGAAGCCTTTTATACTTATTAATACATCAAGAGGAGAGGTTGTAGATGCTCAAGCCGTGTTAAAAGGGCTGGAGAGTAGGAAAATATCGGGTGCTTGTATAGATGTGTGGGAAAACGAGCCGCTTATGAAAATGAGTGATAATCAACGTGTTATTGTTGAAAAGATAATGAATCACCCCCAAGTTATTGCCACCCCACATATAGCAGGATACAGCGTAGAAGCACTATACAAGATGAGCAAGTCGTTGCTAGGAAAGATAGTCATGCAAGCGTAAAGTTGTATAGCATTGATAATAATATAATTAAAACAAACAGTCTCTTGACAAAAAATAAATTTGGAGGCTTTACTTTTAACATAGTTTTTTATCTTTACCGTTCATTTGGTTAATAATTTATTAATACAGAATATGGCACGTACACTACGTTATTTACTCGTGTTACTAACTACAGTAATCGTTGGAACCGGCGCTGCTTATGCACAAACCGGGGAGATCACTGGTAGAGTACTTGATGAGAATGGTGATCCGTTAAGCACTGCTGCAGTAGAAGCTGTAGTTGGTGGTATAGTTAAGGCGGGTATGGTTACTGACTATGATGGTTATTATGTAATCAAGCCTATTGATCCTGGTACTTACAACGTTCGAGTTAAGTTTACAGGAAAGAAAACAGCATTAGAAACCGGAGTTATTGTTAGTGCAAACAAGGCGACTACAGTGAACTTTACATTACAGTCTTCTAGTACTGAAATTGAAGAGGTTATTGTTACGGCCTATAAAGTTCCTTTGGTTGACCCGGATCAGCCTGGTGGTCAGAGAATTATGACAAGTGACCAAATTGAGAAACTTCCTACACGTAATACTACTTCTATGGTATCTACTACAGGTGCTACTTATCAAGCAGTAGAAGGTGGAAGCATCAGTATTGGTGGTGCGCGTAGTAGTGGTACTATGTATTATGTAGATGGTGTGCAGGTATATGGTAGTCGTGGTATCAACCTCCCTCAGGATGCAATTGATCAAGTACAGGTATTGACATCGGGTCTTCCTGCTAAATACGGTGATGCACTTGGTGGTGTTGTAAATATTACTACTAAAGGTGTATCTAAAGATTTAAGAGGAGGTATCCTATTAGAGCGTTCTGTTGATGGCTATGGTCACAATCTTGTAAACGTAAATCTATCTGGTCCTTTATTGAAGAAAACTGTGCTAGATAGTAATTCACGTGGTGGTGTTGATACTCTGAAAAAGCCAATATTAGGTTTCTTCTTAGCTGGTGACCTTTGGTATGATCAAGATAGAGACCCATCTTATAATGGTAACTATGCAGTTAAGGATGACGTTCTTAATAATCTAGAGAACACACCTCTTGTTGCGGTGCCCAACCAAAACGGGGTTCCTGTACCGAGAAATGCTGCTGAATATGTAACAAAAGATGATCTTTATATTACTAAGAGAAGACAAAACGCAGATGTATTAGAAGGTCGTATTAATGGTAGACTAGATTTTCAGCTAGCAGATAATCTTAACTTAAGTGCTGGTGGTAACTTTAACTATACTAGAAGTAAATCTTATTCAAGAGGTGCTTCATTATTCGCACTTGATGCATTCCCAGTTGTTAATAACTATACTGGAAGAGGTTATGTGCGTTTGACCCAGCGTTTTGGTAAGCCTCAAATACCTAATCCTCAGGACTCTAACTATACGCCTCCTGTTATTACAAATGCTTTCTATACACTACAGTTAGATTATCAAAAAGAGTATCAGGATGTTGAACACCCTGATCATGGTAGAAATATATTTAAGTATAATTACGTAGGTAAGTTCTATGAAGATTATGTTCCTATTTACTCTCCGGGTGTAGATAGTGTTAGTGGTCTTCCTGGTATTCGTTTACTTGTTGATAGAGCTGCAAACGGAGTGAGATATGAGCGTTCTGAGTTGAATCCTGTATTAGCTAACTATACTTCTCAATTCTATAATATAGTTGGACAGGAAAATGTTGGTACAATACAGCAGATCAGAGCATTTAATGGTTTGGCAAATGGAGACTTCCCTACGTCTGTATATGGTTTATATACAAACGTTGGTGCATCAGTTAGTAGTTTCTCTGAAGCTCAGGTTGATCAGTTCTCTGTAACATTGAACGCATCATTTGACTTGAAGCTTCCAAATAAGCCAAGACATGCTATTGAATTTGGTATGTATTATCAGCAAAGAACTGATAGAGGTTATGCAATGGGTAGCTCGGCATCAAGTACTCCTTTATGGCAGTACATGCGCCAGCTTGCTAACTCTCATATATCATTGGATAACGGTAAGCCCGTTTATTTAGTTAATGGTAATCAATATACTTACGACGAACTATTAGCTCAAGGGATATCTCCATCTCCGTATGATACTATATTGTATGCACGTTCTGCTAACACATCATCTCAATCAGTTTTTGATCGTAATTTGAGAAATAAGATAGGTGCTGGTGAAACTGACTATATTAATGTAGATGAAATCGATCCTAACTCTTTATCAGTTGACATGTTCTCTGCTGATGAGTTATTGAATAGTGGTAATCCATATGTTAACTATAGAGGTTATACATATACTGGTGAAAAAGTAAATGGTCAAGTAAACTTTAATGACTTCTTTACTAAAAAAGACGCTAATGGAAACTATACACGTGATATAGGCGCATTTAGACCAAACTATATCGCTGGTTATGTATTGGATAGGTTCCAGTTCAAGGACATCAAATTCAACGTTGGTGTACGTATTGAGCGTTTTGATGCCAATACCAAAATGCTGAAAGATCCATATTCACTGTATGAAGTTAATACTCTAGGTGATGCTAAGAGTATTACAGACCCTGTTACTGGAGAGCGTGTAGTGAAGAATAATTTAAATGGTGGTATAGATCCAGATAACATTGGAGATGACTATGTTGTTTATGTTAATAATAACGAGTCTTCTTCTCCTGCAATTATAGGTTATAGAGATGGTGATGATTGGTATGATCCGTATGGTAACTATATAGAAGACCCAACATCACTTAAGGCGTTTAGTGGAGGTCGTGATCCTCAACCATATCTTGTAGATAATAATATTAGAATACAAGACAGTACGTTCAATCCGAATAGTTCGTTTACTGATTACAAACCACAGGTTAACGTTATGCCTCGTTTGTCATTCCAGTTCCCAATATCTGATGTAGCGCAATTCTATGCACACTACGATGTATTGGTAGAGCGTCCTTCAAACGTATTTGAGTCTCCTGCTACATATTATTTCCTTACTACTAATAATCAGCAGATTATTAATAATCCGGGTCTTAAGCCTCAGAGAATGTTTGATTATGAAGTTGGTTTCACTCAACAATTAACTGACTTCTCAGCTTTAACCTTATCAGGTTTCTATAAAGAGCGTAAAGATATGATACAGGTAAGACCATACTTATACGCATGGCCTACTACGTATTATACTTATGGTAATAGAGATTTCTCTACTACAAAGGGTCTTGTTTTACGATATGATCTTCGTAGAAAAGGTAACATAGCGATGGATATATCTTATACATTGCAGTTTGCTGAAGGTACTGGATCTGGTACAACAACTTCAAACGGTGGTAGTACAAGAATTCAGGCTCAAGGTTTATTACAAAGCTTTATCGCAGCGTCTAGACCAAACCAAAGGTTTACAATGCCTTTGAATGTTGACTCTCGTCATAACATTGTTACTACTGTAGATTATCGTTTTGTAGGTAAAAATAAAGGTCCAGTAGTTGCAGGTAAGCACATATTGCAGAATGCAGGTGTTAATATGGTATTCAGAACAAGAAGTGGTGAGCCTTATACATCTTACCAAGAACCACTAAGAACGTCTAACGTTGTTGAGGGTGCAATACAAAGCTCAAGATTACCTTGGCACTATTGGATGGATGTTAGAATAGATAAAGATTTTGACCTTCGTGCACTTGGTAGTGGTAAAAAAGCTAATGGTAGGAAAAGACGTCCATTGAATCTAAATGCTTATGTTTTGATTCAAAACGTACTAAATACAAGAGACATATTAAGTGTTGACGGATTCACTAGCAGACCTGATGATGATGGTTACTTAGCGTCACCAATTGGTATACAGAATACTAATAACCAATTGAATGCACTTTCTTACATGGATCTTTATACGACAAGCTTGATAAACCCTGGAAGACTAAACTTGCCAAGAAGAGTTAACATAGGATTACAGTTTAATTTCTAATAATATTTTTGAATAATAACTTTCTAAATAAGTTATGATGCGTAAGAATAATAATAAGATAGTCTTAGTTCTAACACTATTCGCAATGGTAGGGATAGTGGTTACAGCTAACGCGCGTCCTTACAATAAAAGCGGGAAGCGCACTAGCCAAAGAACCGGACAATTAAAATCGACAGCTAGTTGTAAGCCGGCAGAAGGCTCAATTGACCTTGATATTAACAACGTTAGAGCAAGGTTAATGACTGGTGGTGATATGTGGTGGGATATTGGTACTGCCGAAGCAAGATATGAAGTGCCAAAAGGTACTAGAAAGAACGCTTTATTCGCAGGCTCTGTGTGGATTGGTGGTCTTGATGCCCAAGGCCAATTAAAAGTAGCTGCACAAACTTATCGTCAAGATGGTAATGACTACTGGCCTGGTCCACTTGATCCAAACACTGCAGAAATTGATGCAAGTGATTGCTCTGAGTGGGACAGATTCTGGAAAGTAAACAGAGCTGACATCACTAAGTTTAGAGAGCTGCAGGATAAATCTGCTGTTGAGAGTGACCCTGATTTAGAGGCTATATATCAATGGCCGGCAAAAGGTAATACAGCTGCTGTAGGTAGAAATCAAAACCCATTAAATATTGACGCAACAAAAGACTATGCACCTTTCGTTGATGTTAATAACGATGGTGAATATCACGCAGTTGATGGTGACTACCCTGACATAAATGGTGACCAGTTCATATGGTGGGTATTTAACGATAAAGGTAACGTTAAACAGCAGTCTAATACTGAAGGTATAGGTGTTGAGGTACAAGCCAGTGCTTTCGCATATTCTACAAAAGACTTCTTAAACGATGCAACTTTTTATAATTATCGATTGATAAATAGAGGTGGTTTAAGATTAGATAGTACTTATATATCTACATGGACAGATGCGGATTTAGGATACTACCGTGATGACTATATTGGTTGTGATACTACGCGTGGTTTAGGTATTTTATATAATGGTAGTAGTGTAGATGGTCAAGGACAGGTTAATAGTTACGGGTCTGAGATACCTATGGTAGGTGTTGACTTCTTTAAAGGTCCTATCAGACGTTACGATTCAGCAGGTACAATTGTTGAAGAGCAGCTTAACATGGAGGCTTTTACTTATTATAACAATGACTTTAGTGTAATTGGTAACCCAAACAATGGTATTGAGATATACTATTATATGACAGGCTCAATCACAAATGGTCAGCGTTTTAGTAATGACTTTAAAGGTCCTAATACTAACTCAACTGCATTTGGAGATGGTCCTACTACTAGTTACGTTTTCTATGGTGACCCTGGAGTGCCTACTGAATGGTCAGAGTGTACTTGTAATAACCCCGTAGGTGATAGAAGATTTGTTCACTCATCTGGTCCGTTTACGCTAGAACCGGGTGTTGTAAATGATATTACAATTGGTGCTGTTTGGGTTTCTGATGTTGGCGGATGTCCTAATACATCTTTCAAGAAAATAAGAGTGGCTGATGATCAAGCTCAAGCACATTTTGACAATAATTTTGAAACTATTGAAGGTCCTGAAGCTCCAAGATTAGTAACAAGGGAAATGGACAGAAAACTAGTATTCTATCTAGTTAATGATCCTGCTAGTACTAACTATAAAGAACTATACGGAAGAGATACAGCTAAGAAGTACAGAGTTAGTTCTATCAAAGCTGCTCAATATGTAAAGCATCCAGACTCTCTTTATAAATTTGAAGGTTATCGCGTTTTCCAACTTAAAGATCGTGATGTAACACCTGCCCAAATATTTGATGATAATGGTGAGGTAAATACTGAGTTAGCTGCTGAAGTTTTCCAGTGTGATATACAAAATGGTATTTCAAGAATCGTCAATTGGGATAAGAGAACTGACATAAATGACTCTACTTATGTTCCTGTTGTAAAAGTAAACGGTGCTGATAGTGGTATCAAACACAGTTTTGAAGTTACTATTGACCAATTCGCTACAGGTGATGATAAGCGTATAGTAAACTATAGAAACTATTACTTTGTAGCTGTAGCTTATGCATATAATAACTTCGCTGATTTCATACCTTCAAAAGCTGACTCTACACAAGATATTGTATATCTAGAGAGTTCTAAGGCTGCTGGTGGTGCTACAATTGATGTTGTTGCAGCAATGCCTAACCCTGCCAATGGAGACATGGGTACAGTATTGAATGCAGACTATGGAAGTGGTGTTATTATTAAAAGAATAGAAGGTCGAGGTAATGGAGGACAGTTATTACAACTAAGTGATTCTTCTGAAAAAGAGGCGATATACGGTGTGACTAATGTAAATGCCCCTAGTTCTAAGATCCACCAATCTATATATCCTACATATAGACCTGGATTTGGGCCTGCAGATATTAAAGTAATCGACCCTGTAAAAGTTAAGCCTCATGATTGGGAACTATACATTTCAGGAGCTCAAAATTCTGATCCTGCCAGAGGTCTAGATTCATTCCAGTCTAGCTGGAGACTAGTTAATACTACTACTGGAGATGTAATATATGCGGAAAGAGAAGAAGGTTTAGGTGTAGTTAACGAGCAGATTCTTGAAGATTATGGAATTGCAGTAACAGTAAACCAAGTAGGTAGACCTGGTGACGACCAAATCAATGGAAACGGTTTGATTACATCTGATATTACGTTTACAGACCCAGCTAAACCATGGTTAGTTGGTGTTCAAGATGCTGAGTCATCTGACCCACGTAACTGGATTAGAAGTGGTAATAACAACGTTCCAAACGATACAAACCTTTGTACATATAGTGATGGTGTACGTTTTGATACAGTGGGTCAGTTTTACGAGCAACTATTGTCTAATAACTCATTGACTAGAGGTACATGGGCTCCTTATTCACTTGCTACTGGTCAGTCAAATAAGCTTTGTGATATTGGTGTTATCTTTCCTGGTACGGGGTCGGGCATAAGCAATATACAAAGTGTAGATATCGTATTTACTGACGATAAGTCTATGTGGTCTAAGTGTATCGTAATTGAAATGCAAGGAAATGAAGACTTATCTGAAGGTAATGTGCCTAAGTTTGATATAAGAAGCCACAAAAGTTGGGATAAAGATGGTATAGACCAAAATGGCAGACCTGTTTACTCTCAAGTGCCTGGTGATACAGGATACTCTTGGTTCCCTGGTTATGCTATAAATCAAGAAACAGGTGAGCGTCTTAATATTATTTTTAGTGAAGATTCTTGGTTGAAGAATGATAATGGTGGAGATATGCTTTGGAATCCTTCATCTACAATCATCGCTGCAAACGGTACTACAATAACTACTGCGTTTGGTGGTAAACATTATGTATACGTTCTTAATAGCAGATATGATTCATGTAGATCTTTTGTTACGGATTTCTTTAAACCTGGTGTTATCGCTAAGCGTTTGGCTTATCAAAACCATATGATGTATGTTGGTTTACCAATACTTAACTCTTCATATGAGTATAAGTCACTTAACGATGGCATTATCCCTACTGAAACAAGGATAAAGATTAGAGTTACTAGACCATACGATAAGTATGCTACTAACTTTAATATGAGTGCTGGTCAAGATACGTCTCTTAAGAACGGTGGTTATCCATTGTATAGTTTTAGTACCAAAAACTTAGCTCCTGTACCACTTACAGATAATCCTAATGCTGACAGGGACGCATTATTATCCCGAATAAATGTTGTGCCAAATCCATATTATGGTTATGTAGGTTATGAGCAAAATAGATTGGATACTCGCGTAAGAATAATCAACTTACCTCAAAAAGCTATTGTTAGTATCTATTCTTTAGATGGTGCTTTGATCAGAAGACTTCAGAAGGATAATCCGAACGTTTCATATGTTGATTGGGATATCAGAAACGCAAAAGGTTTACCAATTGCTAGTGGAATGTATTTAATGCACGTAGAAGCAGAAGGTATCGGTGAAACAGTTCTGAGATGGTTTGGTGCTATGCGTCCAATTGATATTACAAACTTTTAATTAATAAATTTCCCGGGTGTCGTGTATACTCGACACCCTGTAAATTATCAGGTATATTAATATTATATGAGAAAGTTATCCATAATCGCAGCGCTTGCAATTTCTTCACAATTATTATCTGTACCTACATTCGCAGGTAATAAAGATAGAAACGGACAAGCTGGTGCAGCAGAGATGTCAATTAATCCTTGGGGCAAGAGTACAGGTGTTTTTGGGCTTAATACGGCATATGTTGGTGGTATCGATGCACTTAAAACTAATGTAGCTGGTTTAGGTGATGTTCAAACTACTGAAATAGGAGTATCGTACTCAGCGTATCTGCGCGGTACTGGTATAGGTGTTAATAACTTAGGCTTTGCTCAACGCTTAGGAGACTTCGGTGTTTTAGGTGTGAACGTTATGGCAATGAGCTTTGGTGAAATTGAAATAACAGACTACAACAATCCTAGTGGTGGTAGCGGTACATACACTCCACAGTTTTTCAATGTAATGTTAGGTTACTCAAAAGAGTTTACTGACTATATACAAGCAGGTGTTGGTGTTACCTTCATTTCGGAGCAGATATCTAACGCTAGAGCTAGTGGTGCTACTTTTGAAGCCGGTATCCAGTACAAAACTGGTAAAAGAGATAATTTCCACTTCGGTATAACTCTTAGAAATATCGGTACAAATATGAAGTTCTCCGGTAATGGTTTTGCTATCAATAGTGAAGCTCCAGAGGATGATGATTACTCTCTTAACAGACACATTCCATCTGAGAAGTTTGAAATGCCTACTTATTTAAATTTTGGTGCGGCTTACGATTTCTACTTAGATGAAAATAAAGGCGTTCGTGATGCTGATGTTCAGAGTTCTGAAACCTTTATGCCTAAGCATAGATTAACTGTTATGGCAAACTTTACATCAAATTCGTTTAATAGTGACTTCTTTGGTGCTGGTATGGAGTATTCATTCAAAGAAATGTTCATGCTGCGTGCTGCTTATCGTTATGAAAGTGGTATTAATGATGAGTTTAGCAATACTTTCTATACTGGAGTAAGTGCAGGTGCTACTGTACAACAGCAGCTTGGTGAAGATGGTCCTAGATTAGCAATTGACTACTCATACCGCCCGACGCAGCGTCCTGCTAACGGTGTACATGTGTTCTCTCTTCGCTTTATGCGTTAATATTTTACGAAAAAAACGTTATTTTACATATTCGCAACGTTTCTGTCTCAACAGAAGCGTTGCTTTTTATTTCAGTAACTACCTCTAAAACGTGTTGAATATGTCAGGTGTAAACTATGTTACGCAAGAGACTCTTGATCAGATGAAGAAAGAGTTGAATCAGTTAAAAACAGTAGGACGTGCAGAGATAGCACGACAAATATCTGAAGCCAGAGAAAAAGGTGATTTAAAGGAAAATGCTGAATATGATGCAGCAAAAGAAGCTCAAGGTCACCATGAGGCTAAGGTAGCTCAATTAGAATCTGCAATTGCGACTGCACGTGTTATTGATGCTAATAGCCTTGACCTTAGTAAGGTATCCGTATTAAGTAGAGTAACAGTTACCAACATGGCTAATAAGAAAAGCATGCAGTATCAGATCGTTTCTGAGTCTGAGGCTGACCTTAAGGCTAAGAAAATATCAGTAACTTCACCTATTGGTAAAGGTCTTCTTGGTAAGGCTGTAGGCGATATAGCTGAAGTACAAGTGCCAAACGGCATAGTAAAGTTCAAGATAGAAGAAATAAGCTTATAATTATGGCATCTATATTCACTAAGAT
>CAZPDA010000013.1:9101-26923 GCA_964585115.1 uncultured Flavipsychrobacter sp. | reverse complement strand
ACCATTGACGAATCGCCCACTTCTTTAAGCAAGCCGACTTTCTCTGTCTCGTCATTCAACGTAACAGCTACTTTGCGCCCTACATTCTTTTTATACTGCCTATCTGACAATAAAGGTTCATCAATACCCGGGCTTGAGACTTCTAACGAAAAATCGCCATCGGGGAACAGCTCCTGCTCCTCAATAAGCTTGTATAGTGCACGGTTCACCTTAGCACTTTTCTCAATAGATAGCCCACTATCTGCATCCAGATATAGCTTAATGTTATTTGTAGGCTTGTTTTTTATGCCTACTATAAACATATCTGAACCTTCCAATAAAGGCTCTGCTAATAACGTTATTTTATCTAATATGTCTGTCATGGGTAAAAAACAAGGGGACTTTCTAGTCCCCTTTTAATCGTCATTATCCAGCGCAAAATTAACTTAAATTAATTATTTGTCAAAAAAATTATTCGTACTCTCTGCATTTATCTTTTCGTTAACTCCAGTGAATATGGGCGTTTTTGTATCTTTGGTGTAGTATGATAATCAGAATATTACTCGTAGCTATCATTTTTATCATAATTGCACGTTTCATTATGCGATTTGTGATGCCACTGTTGCAAGTATCTTCTATAGCCAGCAATAGGCTAAAGCAGATGCAGCAGCAGATGGATGAAATGCAACGCAAAGCGAATGACCAGCAGAACAATAGTAATAATAATAATAGCAATACCCGCTCTAAAGTAAAACAGGGCGACTATATTGACTATGAAGAGGTAAAGTAGTCTCTAATATTTATTGCTTTGGCTTGAAGATATCTTTCTCAATGGTCATATTACTAGTGAGATGGATAGCTTTTATACCTACTTTCTCTGCTCCTACTATATGTTGAGGGCTATCATCTATAAATAGAGTAGCCTCTGCATCAAATCCTGTATCATCCAGCACCTTTTGGAATATCTCCGGCATTGGCTTGCGCAAGCCTACCTTATGTGATAAGTACACTTTATCGAAAAACACACCAATATTAGGAATACCGTGTTCTCGTTGTAATATCTTATTGAATGCAGCTTCATGTATCTCATTAGTATTGCTAAGCAGTACCAGATCGTAATGAAGACTTAGCTGCTGTAATATCTGTAATCTCCTCAGCGGAAAGTTTAGCAACATTGCATTCCATGCATTTACTACCTGCTCGTCCGTTAGCGGCACACCTGCTACTTGCTGCAACTGGGCGATAAACTCTACACCAGATATTTTACCTGTCTCTACATCATCAAACAAAGGTGTTTGCTTAAGCTGAGAATATAGTTGCGGAAAATCTTTTATACCTAGCGCTAAAAAAGCCTTTTCGGTTAGCTTATAGTCTATATTCAGTAGCACTCCACCCAGGTCAAATATGATATGTTTTATACCTTCTATCATGATCTTAAAAATAATCTTGCAATAGTATTTTATTTTTTGAAAAATGCACAATACCTTTGCATTCCATTTTTGGCGAAAACGCCGGGTCCTATAGCTCAGCTGGTTAGAGCACCTGACTCATAATCAGGGGGTCCAAGGTTCAAGTCCTTGTGGGACCACTAGCGGTGGAAGTCTTTAATATCAAGGCTTCCCCGCTTTATATCCAAAGTTTGCTGTCGTAGTTTTTCATTAACCGTTAACAGAAGCGTTAACAAAATGTAACTACGCATGAGAAAGTCAAAACAGCCAACAAAGAAGGCAACTTCTATTAGTCTTCTCAACGGATGCTACTACACAGGCATCAAAGTAACTCCTCAAAACTGGGAAACCCCAAAGGCAGATATTACTAAAACATGGTACATCTGGTATCGCTTTACCGACCCATCACAGAAAGATCACCCAGTATATACAGATGGAGTAAGACAGGTAAGCATGAAGGGCGGCAATCACCTGCACACGCTCACAGAACGCAGGAACTACATTAAAGGGCTTATTGAGGAAGAACGGGAAATGATAGAAGATAGGCATTACAACCCGATAACGGAATGCTTTATGACTCCATCCACGTCTCCAGACTATACAGTACTTTCACCTACTACACCATTTATCAAAGCTCTTGAAGAAGTACTTAAACACAAGAGCGCCAATAAAGGTATACAGAACGAGTCCGAAAGAGTTAAGGAAAGCGACAACTACATTAATATGAAGTCCGTCCTGAAGTATATCAAGATGGCCGCTATAGCTATAGATTATGATAAAATACCCATCAAGGATATATCTAAGTTTCACATAAGGCACTTATTGGAAGAAACAGGAAAGATTAAGCAGGCCATTGAGAACAAAAAACGTAAGCACCTCAGAAAAGAAGTATGGACGAATAACAACTATAACAGTTATCGAGCACACCTAATGATGTTCTATACTGAGCTGGACGACTGGGGAGCCGTAGACAATAACCCGGTTGAGAAAATTAAGATTAAGGAGCACGTTCCTGAAGAACGGGAAACCCTAACAGAAGAGCAAAGACAGTTCATAGATAAACACCTACATGAACATCATTATGAGTTTTGGATATTCCTCAACATATTTTTCCTAGCCGGTTGCCGTATCACTGAGATAATGACAGTACAGGGTAAGGATGTAGACTTAGAAAATCAGAAGTTCAAAGCACTTAGAAAGAAAGGGCAAAAGGTTGTCGTGGTAGATTATGTCATTACAAACACAGCTCTTAAATATTGGAGAATAATACTAGAGAATTGCAAGCCTGAGCAATATGTATTCAGTAAAGGCCTGGTTCCCGGAGACACACAAATAGACTCAAACCAAATAACCAGACGTTGGAAGCGTCACATCAAAGATAAGTTTGAAATAACAGCCGATTTCTACAGCCTAAAACACTTGCAAACAACCATGACCAGAGACTTAATTGAAACAACTGATATAGGTAGGAAAATTGCTGCTTCATTCAATAATGAGAGTGAAACAATGATAGATAAGCACTATGACACCAAATCTAAAACAAGAAGAATAAGCTTATTGAGAAATATCCCTCATGAGTTCGTGAGTAAATCCTCATGATTTCTTTTTTGACTTTCTAAGAAGGTATGCAAGATATCTATCTCCTGCATCACGGTAGAACTCTGACACGTTGTAACCAAGCTCCTGTATTAATTCAATTGTTTTTAGGTCGAGCTTAATACTACGTGCGACAGGGTTCTCTATTTTTTTGCGACGGCCAGAGTTACGTCTCTTACCGCCCCAAGGTGACTTTTTATCCTCTGGCATGTAGCAAAAGTAAAAAATATCAAGGGTATTATTCTACTACGGGATAGTGTTTAACTCTTTCACCTAGCTGCTCCTGTACTTCTTCTAATGTTGGAGCTATAGCTTCTACTGATATTCCGGCATTGTTAGCATACCGGTACTTGAACGCATAGAAGGAAGTATCAATCTTAATCTTATCAATGAACTTCTTAAACTCTGATCTTCTTCTTCCAATAGGCACTAAGATTTTGTATGCTGCATACCATCCAAGAACACTTTCACCCTCATAAACTGCGGACTGTTCCTCCAGCTCTACCTTAGTAGCCATGCCGGATATACTGGTCTTAAATGATAGCTCACTTTTGAGCTGTGAGAATTTGGCTTGGGCATCTTCTTTGTTTTCAAACGGTATAATTTCATCTGAGGAACTGTATATCCAGCCCTTCTTATGGTCGTAATCTACCGCGGTGTATATGTATATCAGGTAGGACATTGTAAGCAAATGTACAACTTGAATCTGTAATACTTAATCAAATTGATTACAGGCATAAAAAAAGCCCGACTAAATAGCCGAGCTCACCATATATATAAACCAACCCTGAAAGGAAAGTACAACCTGTGCGTTTTTTGCACAAGTTCGACAAAACAGTAATTAAATCAATTAACTATCTGATTGTCAACATTATTTCAAAGAACTGTATACAACTCACTGTTTTTATATAAAGCTTAGTTTGCTTTATTTGTCTCTATTAAGACATAATTATTTTTGTCCGTATGATTGTTATTATACATTTTCAGAAGCTCTGTATGATGATACCCGAATGTCTTTTGAAAGTGTGGTAAATCATATCGTTTACCGCGGCTATTTATTAGCCCCCATTGCCAACCGTAGCTTCTGAATATATCAACCACTTCCATCCAGTCCGCAATACCATCACCGTCAAAGTCAACATCTGTTTCCCAGCTGGCTTCATTGAACTTACCATTGCCGTTAGTATCTTTTAGTAACACTATATCTAATGCAAGTCCATAATTATGATATGATTGACCACCTTTAGCACTTGTTACAATTCTTCCAGGCTTTGTTCTCCCTTGTTCAAATAACTGGTTCTGCTCATAGAATGTTCTTAGCGTATGACTAACCCTGCAAATTGCTCTACCATTGAGAGCCAAACACACCTTATCGTATATCTCCTGTGCTTCTAACCTTACAGCCGGATGCAGCAAACCCAACCTATTGACCGTAAGAATGTCTTTTTGTACTGTTATATATGCCATTAGAATTGGATTAAGTCGTAGTTAACAGATAACCCAGCGGATGGAACTATTTGTCTACCGTCAAATGATACTCCTATATAAGGACCAGCCCCCCACTTCTTCCTTTTGGTAGTAATAACATTTACCGAATTAAGACCTGTAATCTTTGTATTAGGGTTTAGTGAGTACCCATCCACATAAATATCACGTTTGAAGTTGAATAGCCCTTTTTGCTTCCTTGATACCGCACTGATTATAACACTATCGTACACCATGTATTGAATAAGAACACTATCCTTTATACTCCCGCGGATGATAGTCCATGTATCAGAATAATTAAACTCATAATGATGCTTATTGGTATCAGTGTATATAGTGTCTATCCTTGTGATAACACGATTACTATTCTTGGTTGATATGGTATTGACAGTCTGTATATCCTTTTTTCTCACGTTCGTGGACCTTGATACAGAATCAAGTAAACTTTCATACATCGCTTCTATAGTTTCCATATCAGCTCGCGCTTGTAGCTTTTCCGCATGTTCTCTACCTGCGTAGTCCTTGTATTTCTTGATTGTATCATTTCTTACAGATACAACCTGCAGAGCACCAGTGTACTTCCTTTGCTGCTTGCTGCAACTGTCGATAGCTACAATGCAAACAACAACCAAGGAAATAATTGTTATTATGTATGGCCATGGACTTTTCATCAATCCCCCTTTTTATTTGAGAACTTGTCAATAAAAGGTTTTACAACTAATGGGTAAACCGCAAATGCAGTAACCACTCCGAAAAAGAATTTCGGATAGTCCTCTTTTTGCAATACGCCTGCTGTATGAAGCATGAATACATACATAGTTATCAATACAAACCCGACAATAAAGGTTTTGAAGGGTACTGACCACTTCCAAGATGTGAGATAATACTTACAGATAAGCCCGCCTAGTAATACGATAGCTACCGATACCCAGTCTACGTTTTCATAAATGGCTTTAATAACATTGCCAATAAAGCTTGCCATTACGTTAATTTCTTGTTCCATTGTTTTTATTGATTTCGTTCTTTAATTGTTGTTCACGAATTTTTATATCTAGGTCCCGGATCTTCATGTCAGCGTCTTTAATTTTCTTATCAGCACGCTTATTAATGTATGACTGGAAGCCATGTAATATTGTAAACAAACTAGCAATAGAAGCCAGTGTAAACGCTATATGACTCTTTGTAATTGCCCCAATCACTACAGTACAAAGAGTAGTAAACTCACCTATGTACGTGACATAAGGATGGTCTATTTTGAGGTTTATATTACTCCACCAATTCATTAGTGTACTATTTTAACGTTGTCCCCGGTTCGGTATAGATCACCCACATTGAGACCATTACTAATTGCGTCCGCGTTGTCTGTATACTCAGGTACATTCCCTATACTCATTTTACCAAGTGTGAAAGTGTTACCGTTATTATCAGTACTGAATAATGTTGTACCTGCAGAGTTTCTATGACGGAATACATTCAGGTAGTCGAGCCCAATATGTTTACCTCCACTGCCATCATATTGTACATTACTCCAGTACAATTCCTTTCCTACAAAATCATATTTAATCCAACCTCTAACAGACCCGCTTTCTAGTAATGCGAACGCCATATTGCCATCTAAGGCCGCTAATGCAGTATTGCTTGAATTTGTATTTACAAAGTAGAATGGTCTTGATAGATTACTAAAGCTTTCACTTGCGTATAACAAGGCTCCGTTTGGAGCAGAAGAAGTTCTAGTATACTCAGTATTACCTAATACTAATGCAGTATATATCTGAACACGCGCAAATACATCCATAGGTATGGACCATCCACCGCCTGATCTAGAATTAAAAACAAAACCGCCGGCCTTTGTTGAACCGTTACCTACATACGTTGGCAATATCCTTGCATAGTCTAACCAACTGGTATTAGCTGTATTTCTTTGATAAGCCCAAATACCTGGGCCATGCTCATTACCGCTACCAGTTGAGGGGTCGGTGTTCAGTATATTGAAAGAGCTACCACTATTACCATATAAATTAAAATAAACAGTTTTGTAGCTTTTGTTTATCTCAAATGAATATGCCCCACCTGTATAAGACATGAATAGCATCGGTATATCGTCAATATTAATACCTAGTGTGCCTTGCTGAGTAAGTCCAATATCCATATCAGACAGATTGTTTCCTCCAATCAATACAGATGTGCCTATTTGCTCATAAACGCTGGATAAATAATCCAAAGCATGTCCTTGTATCTCGTCTGCCTTAACTATTCTAGCACTAACTTTATAGGCAGTAACAGTGTCTTTATTTTCATCCTTCTTGCCGTAGTTTGTAGGGTATATTTTAGCGACTGATGCTCTTTCACTTGTTACACCATCACTCTTAGTACCAGATACAGCAGCTAACCAGTACCCACCATCAAACACATAAGGATTATAACCGTTTTGGTCAGGTACCATCAATATTGATGAAAGGTAATTTCTAGTATTAGAAAATACCGATGTGTCCCACGTTGGATAGAACATTGTTCCGTCTAAGTCAAATACTTGACCATATAGTGACTTTGCGTAACTGATTACACTAAATGTCTTATCCCCCATCATCTCAGCAGAGGTAGGGTAACTGAAGTACCAAGTGCTATCGTTGTTGTACTGATTTTTCAGCCTGAATACTACAGGACCTAATACTTGATTATAGGGTGTCTTAGGATATGCTATTATTCGCCTGCCTGTCCATTCTATATTATTTGAGCTAGATAACATTACTATCCAATATTCAGCAGGGTTATCCAGCCCCATAGTAATAAACAGGTAAGAGCTGTCTTTATATCTTATGTAGCTACTCGGGCTTAGATCTATTATACTTCGTTCAACAGGTATATTGAAATCGGCACGAGCGTCTTCAGTATCATATACAGGGTCTCCACCATTTGTAGGATAGTGGGTATAGACATCACTTCTAGTAAATGTGTCCCGGTATATATCGACCATACCTTTGTAATACAACTGCCCTACACCCGTAGTACTATCATAGTACATTGCAGGGTCTCGAACTCTTTCCAATCCGGAAACAGTTGGTTGTTTTGCTACTGCTACATTAATATACTCAGCTGTATCTATATTAGACAAGTAATCTGTTGTAGTGTACAAATAGGCGTATATCTGTTTAGTTAAGTCAGCCTTCGCTACTATTTTGATACTATCACCCACCTTCACCATTTTAGGTACATACATACTGATATGAGGAGCAGCTGTATCATTAGGAAATGTAAGTGCCGGACTTCTACGCTCTTCTACTAAGAAATCATTAGGGTTTGTTGGGGCATCTAATAACGACAACATTTTTAATAATGATGTGTCTTTGAAGGTCATGTAACGCACCTTTTTAGTCCCGTCGAAATGATACAGTACGCTATCTTCTAGTGAATACACGAATAACCCACGGTTACTTGTAATCACGCTATCAAGCAATACTTTAGGAAGCAATACACCTTTATTGGTAGTATCAGGCCCTATGTCAAGGTGTGCGCTTGGGTCTGGGTTGAAGCTCCCTTTTTTCCCAATTGCCATATCATACCAAATACGGAACGGACTATATCTTATTTCCTGCTGAGCATAAGTGCTAACAGTAGAAACTAATAACAGTAGAAGTAAGATTATTCTTTTCATAACTAAATTTCCCATTTGTCCATCGGGCAGGTTTCGTCTTTTACAATGCTTTTTTCATGAATAGGGCAACCACATTTAGTACATGCTAGAGTATCAATCTCTTCAGCTTCACCTTTGATAAACTCCAGCACTTTGCTTGGTTTAGCAGCTGGGCAAATACTGCATGCCTTTAAGCGTTGTAGGCTTATTAGTTTCTCCTCTTCAGATACTTCTAATAAGCCTAGTGTTTTACCCCATCCGGTAATTATGTTCTTTATTTTTATCACTTATACACTTTTAATATCCCACTTACTGGGTATAGTGAGGCTTCATTCCATGTAAGAATACCTGTGTTGCTATCAAGGCCTTGCATCTCTCCCGGGTCCTCACCGATAAACAGCTCTATACCTTCTATGATGAAAGAATGTAGCGTTGCTCCTATAAGCTGATCTTTTATAACTGCTTCGTCTACTTGCCCTGGTGCAGGGTATTGAGTTTGTCCCGGCTGTATCACAAATTGATATCTCTTTAGCATACTCGTTACTATCTGCTTCACTGGTTTTGGCTCAGGATTAACTTCTGGTTCGTCTTCATATACACCTAGCAACCAACCACCTTTTAGATTAGCGTTTACTCCATCTTCTTCACATTCACACTCCCCACCATAAAGAGGATAAGCATCCTTGTTATTGCAGATATACATGTGCATCCTTTCACGAATAGGGTTAATCCTATCCATCATTGCACGGTCTATCTTAAATTCAATATCCTTACGCCCTCCGGATGCGCTCTCCTGACCATTCCCACCAATTGCATTAGGGTTGTTTTGCTGCTGACCTTGCTTTGTGTGTCTCAACCAGCTTGGAACAGTAGACATCATATCTACTGCTTCTACCGTAAGCCTCCACAAAAACCTATTCCATAAGTTTCTTAGGTTGGCATCCTGCACTTCTTCAATAGCATTCACTATGCTACCTACTTTCAAATCTGCTATAGGGGTTTTGCCTTCATATTGTAGAGAGTCATTAACCTTTGCTAATAGCGCGGCTTTGTTAGCGTTAGTAACGAGAATGTTTTTCTTATTCAAAAAGTCCTCGTAAAACACATCTCCTAAAATTGGAGCTATAAAGCGTTCTTCAGCTACTTCGATACTGTTTTCTATTATCCTGATATCTACATCTTGGTCAATAGCTGCCTTTGCTATTATCTCATCAACAGTAATCAATACAAAGCGGCTAGTTCTATTGAGTCTGTACATCGTCACCTCCCTTTTTATTGTTCTTACTAGAACCGTCATCTATAAATCTATCTCCGCCCTTTTTAGGTCCAATCTCTGGCTTACCAGCTATCTTTCTACCTTCATCAACTGTAATGATCTTGTTGATATCTATTTCACCAATGAATGAAGCAGGGAGAACAGTACTTAAAGCTATTTCATGGTCGCTCCAGCTAGTTCCGAACCAATCATCATATATATTGATTAATGGAGTAAGTAGCTTTTCAATCATGTTCTTTTGAGCAGGCTTAATTACTGTCTCGTTCTTGATGTCGAAGATTGACTTTAGGTATTGTACACCACCACTACTTAGACCTGTATTCCTATGAATACCCGCTAAATAGGGGTCCCAATCATTAGCAGAAACTATTTTGTTTTCGGTGTGCTCGTCTAGCTCTATGTATGAGCCTTCAATCTGCTTTTCAAAGTTCTGGATATCTACACCTTCCAGTCCCTGCTCATTAGACAATACCACATAGCGGCCTCTTTTACCGTTTCCTGAATGTTGATAAACTATTTTCTTACCTAGCTTATTGGCTTCTGCTTCTGTTACATTCCCCTTGATTGCTATAACACCGCCAAGTACTAGATTATTCTCAAAGTTGTCTAGATTATACCTTGCTGCATTATATTCTAGTAGTTGGTACGGCAGACTGGCAATGTTAGTAGGCATCCCATAATAATCAACACCTTCTTCATCATCTTTCAAATGAATTATAGTATGTTGATTACCTTTTTCATCCTCCCACCAGCTATCGTCTAAAGCATTATTTGAATAGATCGGAACTTCTGATACCTCATTTACATCTCCTTTCCAAAAACCTTTCTCTCTGAAATATTTAGATATAAGTACAGAGTTAACCGTGTCGTACTCATCAGGCATGCTAAGACGACAATCCAGTGTATTACGTACATACACCTTCATAAACTTTTTCTTACCAACAGACCCACGCACTATTTCAACATACCCATTACCCCATGTATTTTTTGTGTTGAATGCTTTACCTAGTATGTCATTTAACGAATGTTGGCTCCTGTTTACAGAAGCCGCCCACATACTGAAGTCTTTATATTTCTCTTTATTTTCTCTGAGGTCATTGAAGTACCACCCCTGACCAAGGCAGTATTTAGACTTACTATTAACACATAGCTTATTGGTAGTACTAAGAAGCTTAGCCTCTAAAAGTATATTTGCGAAGTTGTCATCTTCATTAAGGAACGGAAGATAATCAACCCCATCCCATGTAGTAAGAAAGCTATCTTTCGAACCAATAGGAATGGGGTTGTTAGGATTAAGTTTTACATTATCTACTCTTGTAGTTGCAGACTTACTTGTAGGGGATGCCACTCCGGTTTGTTTGCCGGCTCTGTTTCTGAAAGCGTTCTTTTTTCTATTGTGGCGACCCATTTCATTATAAATTATTTAGTACTTCAGATGTCTATTTTTTGCTCTTATCTCCATTGTTATTAGCAGGAGCTTGAGCAGTAGGCTTCACAGGTGTTGGAGATGCTACCTTAGCATTAAACTCTTCACCTTTTGCTTCTTGTAGTTGTTCCAGAGTAGGCAACGTCTCAAAGAAATCTTTAAAACGAGGGTTGTGTTTATGACCCATAATTGCCAAATCAATCAGATCTTTTTGTGACCTCTTACCTAGAGGAGCACCAGAGTTGTTAAACCCAACTTTTGCGTCTTTGTGCTCCTCTTTTATTTTAAGTTGTACCACGATTAAAATATTTTGGTTAAGAAATATGGTTATAGCATTGCCTCAATAGCAGCTATGCCGCCAGAGAATGTTCTAGCACCACGGCTGTAATTACCTTGTAGGGTAATATTTGCACCATTGAAGTCTTCAAACAGCTTGCCTGTAGTAGCTTCAGCAGCTGTAAGCTTTACTTTGAAACGAGGAATACTAGCACTATTCACTAATGACTCACCCATAACAAAGATTTCACCGTTGTTGGTTTCGATTACAACCAATAGACCACAACACAAACTAGCAGACATAAGCGCTAACAAAAACTCATTACCAGCCTGTGATAAATGTCTGATCTGAGCGGTTAACGTATTCTCAAATTTTATAGAGGTGCTACCTAGAGTAGTAGTCTCTTTAAATTCTGACTCATCTTCGACGATATCTACAGGGAATAAAGTCCCTGTACTTGTCGGAGCTAGCGCGATGGCTGTATAGTCTTCGTCTGTACCGTTATGAGTAAAGTCAAAGTCTTTAGGGTCGCCAACAAATATTCTGCTTATACCTCCAGATAGATTGCCACAAGCTGGAGTATAACCTTGTAATACTGTACACAACATGATTTATAATATTTTCAGTGTTTTAAAATTGATTAGTTCAATTAGGCAATGTCAGTCATACCGAATACGGTATACTCAGGAGCTGTGATTTCTGTACCAGCAGTCAAATACATTTTTTGCTTCCATACCTCGTCATCATCGCTCCACCATACACGTAGACCTTGTTTTAGGTCAGGACCACCACCATAGTCTTTGTCTGTACCGTATATCCAGTTGTTACGTACTGTCAATATGCACGCATGAGCACGAGTGTTGTTGTTTAGTGCGAATAATACCGGGTCAAATAATGGTTCTATGTAAATAGGAATACCCTCAAATGATAGAGCAGGCATACCATTCATAACCAACATCATGTTAGTTTCAGTAGTCTGTCCGATTGACTGCATGTATCGGAAGTAAGCCTTAGCAAGGCTCTTGTTCACGTAGAACGCCTTACTTGCATCAGGAAGGTTATCCATCAGTACAGGTTGCTTATCATACGCATCTTTCAAAATGTCGTATGCTTCCTGAGGAGTTGTTTCAGCATCAGGTAAAGCATTCAATACCTGAGCACCTGGTATTTTACCGTCACTGATATAACCAGCTATCTTAGTAAAGATGCCGTCGAACTTGTTCCAGTTCCAGCGTTGACCTACTACTGGATTGCTGTCATCTGCTCTTGTTACATCACCAAAGTAGGAGTTAACAGTAAGATCTACTGCCATACCTTCTTTGAAGAATTGCAGAATCATATCACGGAAACGCTTATTTTGGTTGCGGAAGTCTTTCAGAGAACCTTGATAGAACTCTTCCTGACAATTTTCCACAGCGCCATACAATTCAGTGATTGTAATCTTACGCGCGTCAGTCCTTGCAACTTGGCTCCACTCAGTGCTACAACTTGCTTCTTTCCTTTTCAGGAAATTCATGTTTTTGAAGATCTCCATCAATGGAGTACCATGAGCAAGGCTCACTTTATCCATTACATTGAACTCCGAAAGCGTGCCGTTATATACACCATTGTAGTCAGGTGCTAACTGCTCAAAGCTTGGATATATGATAAGCTCAAAAAGAGCTAAAGAATCTATGATAAATGGCTTCGATTTTCTCATCTATTGATTATTTAGAGATGTTACAATTTGTTTATTCGTTTACTATTAGTTACCTACATCACCAGCGTTAGCTATAGCACTAGCGATACCGTTTGTTGCAAGCGTAGCGTCGCAACCATCATCAGTTATTACCGTTACACGAACATTCAATCCGCCATTCGCGTTAAGACCTGAAGTATCAACCACTACGTTTCCTGCCGCTGCGGTAATTTCTGAGTACTTATCGCCGCCATGCGTATCAGTAACATTAATCCTGATTTTTGCTAGGTCATCACCTGCGGGGAATGTAGACGCATCTGTAATAGTCATTGTATCTAATGCGCTATCATAGCTGTATGTAACCGACGGGATAAAACCTGCACAGTCACATCTGTTAGTTATGTTCAGGATACCGTCATTATTTATTGCTTTCATTATGCTGCGTTTTATAAATTGCTTAATTGATTACGTAATGGTTACTATTCGTCTTCTTCGTCGTCGTCGTCTTCACTGTTATTCCAGTTGATACCAGGGTGGTCGTTCTTGTCTTCAACGGCTCCCTCTTTTTTTGGCTTTTTAGTTACCTTATTGCCAATCTTTTTAGATACCTCTTCAGTAAGGTTTTCTAAATCTTCTGAAGTAGCATATCCTTCAAGAGCTGTATTCATAGCGGTTACAATTGCGCCATCTTCTTTGAGACCATTCTCAAAAGCAACCTTTACAGCGTTGGCAATTACGTCTGATAGAGTGCCTTTATCACCACTTAGGTTTTCGATAGCAGCATCTACAGCATTGTTGACTTCTGTTTCTATCTCAGTATTGATATTTGCAAAGCCCTCTTTTAGAGCATTTACCATATCATCCTTACTGATTTGCTTTGGCTTGTTATCAGAGTTGCTAAAACCAAGTTTCTCAACAACCAGGTTTACTATCTTATCGATATCCATGTTATTTGAATTTTTATTGTTTACGTTAGCATTGTATTTATTGAGAACCATCTTGTTGGAGAATGGCCACTTTTCAGGATCTATTGAATTAGTGAACTCAGCATAATCAGTTGTTTTATTCACGAACCCTTTTTCAACTGCCTCGTTACCATCAAACCAAGTTTCTTCATTCATCCATGCGTCCACTTGCTCAGTAGAATTGCCAGTATGTTCTACATAGAAATCGCGAACTCTGTTATTGAACTTGCGCATTGTACGTGCGTAGCCTTCTATCTGGTTCACATCACCCCATACCGCACCAGATACATTATGGATCATAAACCAGCTGTTTTTAGATATCTCGCTGTTTTTACCCATTAATATGTATGTAGCCGCCGAAGCAATTAAGCCACGACCGTATCTGTTTACTGTAACACCTTTACTTTCTAACTCTAGGTTGAAGTCATGAATAGCCATGGCGTCAGTTACCTGACCACCTCCCGAATTGATGTAATAGTTGACTACTTTAGGATTGGATTTATTGATTTCGTCACGTACTGACTTGTAAGAAACTGAGGTCTCATCACCCCAAAAGGCTTTTAGCAATTCCTGAGTAGGAGCATCAACAATATAACCGTCAATAAATACGTCTACAGTAGATGTACTTTCATTATTTACGACGTTATACTTGTTCTGATATATTGCTTGTGCATCCATATAGCACAAACATAAATCAATTTAATTCGTATGGAATTGATTTAATTATCACCAAGTGCCATTAATCGGCACACTTATTAGATTTATTCCTTACTGTAGATTTTGGAATACCTGTGATATTACTGATTTGCTGATAAGATTTTCCCTTACTACGCTCCATACAGATATAGGCCTGTTCTTTATCAGCACCTATCATCTTGCAGAAGTTGGTAAAGTCGGTGAGAGCCAACTCCTGCAATGCCATATTAAGCTTCCTTTCCTGTTCAGCAGTTATATTCATATTATCTTGGGCTTATTGCTCCTAGCTTTACTTTACGTTTATGCTCTTGGTTACTATCGCTTACCTCGTTAGGGTTTAATACTACCTGTATTCTGTCAATCCTACTGTTAGTAGACACGATAGCATCATAACTCTTTAGTACTAGGTTTGTAAGGGCTTCATTATTTCCACCACCCATTACTTTTGAAGCATAATGATGCTGTACCAAACTCGGAACTCCTAAACTTCTACCTAAGTTACCACCATAAGCGAACAAATTAGCACCCGGAGCAAAATCAAGGCCTCCACCAATCGAATTGATTGCAGATGCTATTTGTTTTGGTGTACCTGAAACTGTGTAATTGCCTTTATCCGTTGCTGATTTCTTATTGATAATAGCCAACTCTTTAGCTTCAGCCTCAAAACTCTGTCCCTGGAATAAAAAGTTAGTACCGCCCAAACCATGGGAATTACCTCCGAACTCACCACCTAAACGCGGCACTTCACCACCTTTTGCAAACTGCTGGCGGTCAATAACAGCTAACTTAGCAAGATATTCAGCGAATACAAGCCCTTCTTTTACGATACCTTCAGCAAATGTAGCTGAGGTAGAAAAAGCTTTGATAGATGCTAATGCAAACTCTATCGCAAGCTGCTTCCTTGCAAGGTCCTTTCTATCATTGGCGCGTTGCTTCTCTAGCTGCTTTTGCTTTTGTTGGAACTCATCCTCTATTGCTTGTTCTTCTTCTTTACTATTTGCCTGCTCAAGACGTTTCTCTTTCTCGGAGTCTATGTAAGCAGTTCTTTCTTCGTATATTTTGTCTATGCGTGCACTCTGAGTAGCGAAATAAGCATTAGTTATAGCATCAAATGTGCGTTGTGCCTGCTGTTTGATACGGTTGATGCTGTCTTCTTTCTCTCTTTGCTTTTTTACCTCTTCGCTATTAAGAGACTGCATCTTATCAAGCCACTGCTGATTAAGTTCTGCTTTTCTCTTATAATAACGTTCATCACTTATAAGGTTCTGGTCGTGCTGGTATTCGTTTAAAGCTATCTGCTTATTGATACGGTCGACCTCGGCCTGTATGATATCCGCTTCTGCTTGAGCACTTAACTTCTTAATCTCCGCTTGTCTGTTCTTAGGAGATAGGGAACTAATAAACAGGTCCTTTGCTTTTGCAATGAACTTAGCCCTTATAGTATTTACAGTATCAGCAAATTGCTTATCAATTTCATCAATCTCGTTTTCGTTAGATGTCTTGATACTGTCTGCTTTAGCTGCATCAAACTTCCTACGTAATTCTAGCAGCTCCTGATATCTTTTATTTGCTGTGTCTTTTGCTTGCTGGCCATACTGCACTTCTAATGTTTCAACTTTCTCGTTGAAGTCTTTTTGTATAGCAAGTAGCGTATCAAAATAGTTAGACTTTGCAGCGGCTTTTTCAACATCAGACTTTGTAGGGTCAGCCTCAATAGCATCCAATTTATTCTTAGCTTCTAGCTCCAATGTCTTGCGCTGATTGTTCAGGTCCTCCAATCGGAGCTTATAGATAGCAAGGTTTGTATTTGCCTCATTTTCTATTCTGTCAAGGTGTAACTCTGCTATTTGCTTACGCTCTGAAGCTGTACCACCTTTAATTATCTTCAGCTTTTCATCTATTGCTTTCTGATTGGCTGCATTTACCTTGTTTAGGTGTTCTACCTCATCATTGAGGTTTAACTCTCTTGTTTTTTGTAACTGAAGATATCTTGCTTGCTCCTTGGCTAGTTCAGTATCTCTAATAGCGTCAATATCCCTTATCTTATTGGCGTTCGGGTCTCCTGAACTACCATCGTCCGTTCCTAGTGCTTGTCTGAGTTCCTTCCTAAGAGCTTTTAACTTAGTACGTAGCTCTATTGCTTTGTCGGATGCCTTATCATAGTTGTCTAGCTCCGCAGTTACGGCTTTTATGTCATCACGTATGATTTTAGGAGTACGGATGCCCGGATCAGTGCTACCACCATCACCGGTACCAGCTGTATCAGTTCCATTCTTTATGGTATCACCTATCTTTTGATATTTGTCTTTTATTATACCATCCGTAACATCTAGCTCTTTTGCCAATAGTTCGCGCTCCTGTTTTACTGCCTGTAAAGCTGCATTTGCGGCACTATTACCTGTAGCTGCATCAACCAAAGAAGAAAAGAATGGAGCATTAGACCTCGCACTATTTACATACTGCTTTTCCTCGTCTGTTAGGTCGTCAAAGTCAACACCTTTACCGGTAGATACTCTTTGCTGTAAGCTGAACTCTAATTGCTGAAGCTTTACATCCTTTCTCAACTTTTCATCACGCACAGCATTTGCGGCCTCCAGTGCTGCTTTTATACGTAGTTGTTTGATGAAGTCTTGTAATAATTTAGTACCCTCTTTAGTTTTTACGTTCTCAAGAGTTAGTGTATTGAGATAGTCAGGATTTATTGCTATTAGGTCCTTTAATGCACGTTTACGAGTATCAAGACTAGCTGTATTATCCTTTACAACAGATAGTAATGTTTTCATCTTAGCAATAACAGACACCGTATTTTCTTCCATGCGTCTTTGTACATCGTTATTGACACGCATTTGTATAGCATGGTTTCTAAGGTCACGGGTAGACCCCCTTACAGCAGAAGCAAACGCTGTGACACCAGCAGTAACTAACGCTAACAGCGTCAATATGATACCCAATGGCGTCAATCTCAGAGCATTACTCAGTAATGTAGTAGCTGCCGCCGCTCTTGTAGTAGCTCCTGTAAATAAGTTTAGCCCAACAGTATAAGCAGTTTGTGCAATAGTTGTTATTGCTAATACTGTCCTATAAGCGGCTATTTGCACATTCAATGCAAGCATTACCGCTTTATTGATTAACAACTGTTTGTTAGCAAATGCCCATCCTAAGCCCCACAGTCCTAGTAAAGTAATAACGGCGGGCATATTACCTAATAAGAACGTGATAACACTGGCTACAGCAAGTAATGTATTTTGAAATGCTTTAGAACCTGCAACATCTGAAAACTTCTTCCCTACTTTGTCAAGAGTTGCAGCAAGGTTTGTATTCTTTGCTATGAAGGCATCCTCAACAGCCGTAGTTTGCGTTATAGC
>CAZPDA010000013.1:0-9091 GCA_964585115.1 uncultured Flavipsychrobacter sp. | reverse complement strand
AATACATCTGCCTTCTCTCCAAGCACACCGATAACTGCTGTCAATCTACCCGCTTTTATGTCTGCATCTTCCAAAGACTCTGACAACTGTACAAGTCCGCTCTTATCCTTAACTAACCCCTCAGATACTTTCAGTAATGCTTCAATAGGATTGTTATTGACTAAATCCTCAAAAGCTTCTTTACTCAAGCCTGCCACTTGTGCAAATTTCTCTGTATCTCTTGCTAGTTGAGGTATTACTTTAATCAATGCAGTAGAAGAAACCTCTGCACTCTGCTTAAAAGACTCAAAACCAGCCCCTAAACCAATCACTTGAGGCAATGTAACTTCTGCAATACCTTTCAGACCTGCCATTCTTCCGGAGAAGTCATTTATAAATGGAACGCTGGCTACAGTTTCATTAGCAAGTGTTCTTACTGTATTGGCTATATACAATATTCTATCCCCGGTTATTTGCCCATCTTCATAAAATATATTGATGAGCTTGATAAGCGTTTCTGTACCTTGCTCTATATCTCCGAAGTCTTGACCAAATGCAATTTTCGCTTTGTCTATAGCAATTGTTACACTTTCAAGGTTTTCTTCCAACACACCTGCACGCTGAGCAATGTTTGCTATCTCCTCCAGTTCTATTAGCTTGTCTCTTGTGTCGAACTGTGACAGCTTTGTGATAAGGTCACCAGCAGCACCAACTCCTTTTCCTAATTCAATTTCTATGTCAGTTGTTTTATCTGACAATTCCTTAGCATCTCTTATACCTACTCGTAGTGCACCGATACCTTCCTGAACAGATATATAGCTTACAAGCAACCCCGCGGCGTCACGCTTCATTGTTTTGAAGTTTGCTCTCATGGATGCAGTAAGAGAATCACCAACACTTTGGGTATCTCTCAATGATGCCTCAACTCCTTCGATTTGAATAGACAATTGCTCAGCAGCTCTCCTATTCTCTATCATTTCCCGCTCAATATCATTGAACCCGTTTTTACCAGCTGCACGTACTTCCCTTAACTCTTGTTCTAACTTGTCGAAGTCATCATCTAACTTCGTTAATTCTTCACGTGCACCGGTTATCTGGCTGCGTATTACATCATCCAACCCCATACGGCGAAATGCTTCTACTATGCCCTGAGTATATTCTCCTACCAACGTGCCATCAGGAGATAACCCGCGGTTGAAATCATCCAATAGTTTCTTATACTGCTTCAGCTCTGTTATAGCTTCCTGTACTTCTTCCTTATTGGTAAGAGAAACGGTACTTGTTGCTATTTTGCGTAGCTCCTTGTACCTTTTATTGATGTCGTCGTAACTACCAGCTAACACCTCATTACTGGCCGCTTCTTCTTTAGCAGCTTTCTTTTGGTTTGCAGAGTCAATCAGTTGTTGCTTACGCACCTTAGACAATTCCACTAGCTCTATACGCTTCTTCCGTTGCTCATTCAATAGCTCTTTTTCTTCAACTTTCAATTCGCTAAGCTTCTCCTTGACTTGCTTTAATAGCTGAGGATCTTCTATTGAGGTAGACGCTAACTTATTGAGTTCTTCCTTATTGTGCTTTATTTCTGTAAAACGGTCGTTGATTACATCCAGCTCTTTTATAACAGCTGTAGAACCAAGTATTCGGACGTCGTATGCTTTTGAGATATTATCTGCCATGACTATTTAGGTAAATCTGTAACTAGTAATAATAATCGTGCATACCTCATATCATTAGTTGGTAACGATAGAGGCTGATTTACAACACTGTTTTCTGAAGGGTAGCATGCGTTTTCTACATCTTCAGTAACAGGGTAGTATTTCCACATTGTACATTTTGTAGACTCTTTTGTAATTGGGTTATAAGAATCTATATCAAATAGAAGCCAGGTACCGCCTTTAAGCAAAACCTTTTCTCTGTGTAGTCGTTGTACATCGTAATTATTCAGGTGCATCCATGGTTTGTATAGTGCTCCGTACTCCATGATTGCCATTCTTTGTATGAAGAAACGCTTTAGCAATCCTCTACCAAGTACACCCTTTATATTTTGGTCGCAATAGGTAAGTATTGGGTCATTTTGACCACCATATTTGTAATTGACAGCAAATAAATATGGCAGGTCGTTATTAGAAACGATATTACCGTCCGCGCTGCCGTCCCAATTCCATCCGCCATAGTTGTTACGGTTCACAAGTCCCTTGTAATACGCCATCTTTGGCGCAAATGATAGCTCTGTTACATTTTGACCAGATGTATCACCGATACGCTCGGGGACAACTGCGACGAACTGAGGCGCAATTCCTGTGATATACTTCCAGTTGTTAAACTCCACGTGCATGACAGGAGAAAAGAACCTGTTATAACGCTCATTCTTACCTTCCTTAAATCGTTCCGTAAATAAGAATTTAGCTTCTCCGGGACGTGTGGAGAACCTTTCCTCATATATCTTTGCTCCACCGTCTGCTCCATCATCTTTGAACCCGAATAGCTGCTCTCTATCGGAAGCGTTATATAAGTCCAATACATTTTTCTTATTCAGGTCCTGCTTCTTCTGCCAATCAACTCTTTCGTTCTTAAAAAATCCTTCATACACAGTTCCAGCAGCATCATTAAGTATGTGAGGGTGTGCAGGCTCTATTACTACCTGCTTATTGATGTTATCGGTATCTAATACAAGGTCGAAGAAGTCACACACACCGCCGAAGAAATCAAGGAACTTATATTCTTTCAGCTTATCGTATAACTTGAAGTCTACGCTTGCGCCAATCGGCTTAACAAAGTTCTCTATCTCTAGGTATGTATCAGTAGCAGGAGTAGCATTATCATTATCATGCCTGATTGTTACTCTTGTCTGCCCTACACTATTCTTTGTGCCAGATATTCTTATCCTAACGGTTATTACATCGTTAGGGTTCATTGCAGGAGACAACCAGTAATGATAAAAGTCTTGGTCAAATTGTATTGAAGCACCACCTGAACTAATAGCTTCCGCCACAGTAGTTGTAGCTTGATGAACACCATTCATATACCAATATGCAGATATCCTTACCCAACTGTTAGCTGTCGCTAGTAGAGATACATTCATCTTCAACTTAAAGTTGATCTGATGGCCAACAAACCCGAAGTTATCCGTTGGGTAGGTGTATTTCATTAGATGTCCTACGTTATCCCATACGTAAGCATCGCTGTTATCATAACCACCATTCTTGAAATCGTTATCAACTATTATTTCTGACACACTACCCGCTGCTATACCTAAGTCAGCCCAATGGTCAAAGTTGATAGCATTAACTGTATAATTTGGATAATTTAAACCGTATGCTACATCCGGAGTACCGTTTGAGGACCTGAACTTAGCGCGAAACTTTAAAGCATCAAGCATCTTGCTATCAATACGTAGGAAGTCCCCGAATGTCCACACCAAGACCATACGTCTGAAGTAATCAGAGTTAAGGAAGTCAGACTTTATAGCATACCCTACACTTTTAAATCCTTCTTCCAGGATCTTCATAATGAATAGCGACGGCCTCATATTGTATATACTTATTGAGTTGTCGTCTTCATTTTCTCCAAACTTCTTATAATAACGTACTGGAGCATAGACATAATCATGCCCCACTCCTGAACCAGCAAAACCCCAACTTGTTTCTACTGTGGCTCTATCAAATACGTGTGTTTGTGCAGTAATGAAATCCCAGAGCGTTTTCTCCTTCAGGTCTATTATCCAATCACCATTAGCGCCATACATATCATATACATAACTCTCTGGTGTGTCTGTATGCTCAGCTGATTGAAGCAATGCCTTACCCGTTAGTATCTCAACACCATTTGCTAACACCTTGACAGGCTGCGGGTTCTTGAACTGCTGGCCTGCTGTCATATCCATAACATTTGGATCGTGGTAGCTATTAGCTATGGTTGCATTATTCTTTGTGGCTGGTACTGTTATATCAAACGCCTCAGATGACCGCTTTTCTTGAAAGTCGTTTATTGTTTCAATGTGGTACGACACTACAAAAGGGTGTTCTTCTGGGTTAGTTATCTCCAGCTCTTGCTTATTTATTATGATCTGTAGCTTATTCACCTTTGTCTCCGTTTACATGAATGTTACGCACTCCGTACTCATATTCGATTGTCATTTCATACTCATACCTGTCTTCAAACTTCAATGTTTGCTTACTTGTATCTGTTATTTTGATAGGATGAAGCCTTAATTGACCATCATCTGTTCCAGTACGTTCTACAAATGCTAAAGAGCTGGCTAGCAGCTCCTTTATTATTGGCATATCATTTTCCTCGAACGTACCTATTGCCGTTACTCTATCGACACTCTTTGTATTCGTTCGTCCAAATACTCCGAACTTGTTTTGGAAGTCATTATTGGTGTACTTCGGGTTGCTTACTACATCTGTTTCTTCCGTAGTACCATTGAAGTTTAGTATATCCAAAGAGCCTAGATTATTTCTAAACCAAATCCTCGCTCTATCGGCACAATGGTGCACAACCTTTATTTTAGGTGTGGCAAATATCATCTTATCTGCATGTGTAACGCTCTTCACAAACACATAGTAATAGTCGAACGTATCAAACGGGATAGTGTTATCTAATGCCAATAGCTGAGGTATACCGGTAGGTATGTAATAACGTCGTACATCGTTTATATTCTGATTGAAAGCACCTAAATGATAACTTGTTGCTGTTCCGTTAGGAGCTACGGCAAGTATTGACAGCGAAACATTAGCAGTCGCCGACCCGTCAAAACCATTCTTTGCTACGAAAAACGGGAACTGTGCGTAATCTAGTTTTGATTGCTTAATGGTTTTCGCATGACTGAGCGGGTAACATCTGAATATTGCAGTATCAATACCAAAAGGACCTACTAATAACGGATTGTTTCTATATGCT
Source organism: uncultured Flavipsychrobacter sp. (assembly GCA_964585115.1). Taxonomy (GTDB): domain Bacteria; phylum Bacteroidota; class Bacteroidia; order Chitinophagales; family Chitinophagaceae; genus UBA5543. The sequence goes on along the minus strand of CAZPDA010000013.1, from coordinate 4,210 downwards.
GTAAGGTGTGCAATAAAAGTAGTAGCATCATTAGCCTGTATGGCTGCATCTACTATGTAGAATGTACTGGCTTGTGTGCCGCCTCCCGCTACTGGGTTAGTGTCCATATTACCTTGAACTGGTAACGGGCCTTGTGGAGTTACTACATTATTTACACTAATTGTACTACCACGAAACTTACAAAAGCATTGTGCTATGTTATCATAGATACCAAATTGCATAGTAGTATGTGTAGCAGGGTATGGTACCGCCGTTTTAATATACTCCTGTGCTGCATCGCTTATATCAAACCTGTGCTGTGTTGAACCACCACCATATATAGGGCTAGTTGATACCAGCGTCTTGTAATATGTACCGAAGAAGTAGATATCGCAATAGCACACCTCATTAACTGAAGTAACAAATACGTCGAATACGATCGGATTGTATGCCGACTTTATATCGTTTGCGCTAGGTCCTGTTATTGTATTTACTGACATTTTAAATTGTTTCTGATTTTGTTTCGTGAAACTTGTTGTTTACCATATCATCTATACCGCGTGAAATTGTACCGTGCAACTCTCCGTTAATATTCTTCTTGGTTTCCTCAATGAAGTCTTTACGCTTACCAGTTTCACTGTATACAGAGCTGGCATTAGTTGGCATACCCTCTTTCTTATGTTTCTTAGCAGTAGCAAATGCCAGCTGTAAGGCTTTCTTTTCATTGAATCCTTTAAGCATGAAAAACTTCTTAAGACCTTCGATATACTTGGATGTACCACCTCCGCTCCCGCCAGTGCCACCAAAAGGCACATTATCAGGACTAACACCATGGTGAAGAATAACCCCGTATGTGTACATAGTACCCTCCAATGAAGTTTCGCTTGATGTAGATTTGATAGTACCCTTTATTGAGTTTTCAAGAGCACCAGTCAAATAGTGCCCCTGTGCTCTCAATTCATTGATAAGCCCCTTGTTTAGTATCTCCCTTGCTTTGGTTAATATTTCAATATCGTTCTTCATTACAATGCTGGGTACTCGTTAGCCCAATGGTTATTGATGTTGTCTACATAGTCCTGCCACCTGTCTTTGTTGTGTTGCATTGTTGCAAATGCCATATTAAGGGGTAATGACTGCAATAGCGCCACTCTTTCACCTAAAGGGTTCAATAATTCGGAACTAAAGTTTTCGGCTTGCTTCCTGAAGAATGCAGCGCATACAATAGGAGCATTACTCCAATCTCCGTTTTCAATCTCTTGGAAGTACTCAGCAAGCTTTAACGTAGATGCAAATTCGCTTTGTGTAATCGGGTCGGATACGCTTGTGGATGGTGTGTATAGCTCCCATACTTCACTATTGAAGTTATACGTTGCTTCCTCTGTCACTGGTTCAATCTCTACTATCTTATACACAGCTGACAGCCTGTAATATTGTGCTACTTCTGACAATGGAATGTTATTAGCAACGTCCTCAAACGGTATGCCTGAGAAATAAGAAACAGCCTGTATCATACGGCTGTTATCAATTAGTCTTTCTGTAAGGTCTGCTTGTACTCCCGACAAGCTGGCCGCATTGGCTATTTTATGGAAGATGCTTATCCCGGCATGAGCTGACCACCCGACGAACTCCTGTAAGGATATATCTCCTACATTGTCTGGTATTGTATAGTCATCACCGTTATAACTTATAATCATTTCTTCAAGCTCTTTAGTAGTAAGTATTCATTTTCCAGCTCCACCAAATCATTATACATAGCCTTGAAATTGCTCAATACACGTTTCCTGCAATAAGGACACCCATAGTTGAAAGATTTATCATTCTTCTTATTAGGCTCAACGAACTCGCCCCAAACCGTGAATAACAATTGCATGTGCTCGTTACCGCTATACTCATTTGCATTATTGATAGGGTCTGCTTCAGTTAGAAGCCTTTGAGACCTTACGTTATCAGGTATGCGTTTTGCAATTTCTCTTAGCTTCATTAGTGTGGCAGTATTTCTTGTGGGTCAGTAGATGGTATATCAATGCTTCCTTCTCCCTCTGGGTAGTCCGTTAGGTTTTCATCACATGGCACACTTGATAAGCTCAAATAGAACTGTAACCATATTCCGTTCACCTTATCGTTACCAGAGTGTGATATGCGAGAGTAAGAGTCTGAGCCTTCATTTAACGGATGTATAACGCTTCTTAAAGTTGATAGCCTAGACACTTTGTTGAGCATCACGCGAAACTGCATCGCTAGTGCCTTCATATCTGCCCAGTCTTGTTGTACTGTGCGTCTTGATGTACGAGTTGTTACATCTTCTGATTTCAAAGTGTTATCACCTGTGGCACCATCCTTTGTAAGAAAGAACATATCAATACGAAACTTTGATATACCCTTTTTGTAAGATGATACTTGTTCTACTGGAGGGAATTGTAACGCGCATGGGTATTTTCTATCAATTGCCGTCATGCCTGAAAGAGCATCTGTTACAATTTTACCGACATTGCCGGAGTTCAACGCTGAGCCATAATCCGCCGCTATGAAATAACGCCCATCTATGGTACTTGATTTCTTGAGGATAGCCTCGAATAGGTTGTATATAAATAGTTCGTCTGTGTGCATATCAGTACTTATTTACTTTCATAAAAGCGATTTATAACGTCTTGCATATCGCGCTTCTCACTTGCCCATATTAGGACATCATACAGCTTAGCGTTCTTCGTGTTCTCTACCTTTGTTTTGCCATTACCCGACACATCAAACAAACCACTTTCAGCAACGTATGTTAGGAATGAGAGCCATCCCCATCTGTCGAAGTGCTTCCCGAAGTCTGGACCTGCACCCCCTCTTCCAGGTTTGAATACTGAGAAAGACTTCTGCAAATAGTCATTGTGCTTCCCAAAAAAAAACCTACCGCAAGGGCTATGTTTAGAGGTAAGTCATTCATCAATTGAAGCCGCTCACTATTCTGCTCTATAAAGGAGTCTTCAAACGGTTCTACCTCATCGTCTATTACCTTTCTTAGGTATATAGCACACAGGTAAGGCAACGGCTCCCAATTACCGCTTCCCATCTTTGCCATAAGTCGGACTATCTCCTTTGAGCTAAGGAATTGATTGAAGTTCATTTTGGAGTCTGGCATTAACTCCGGCGGTCCTAATCTCCACTTCTCACCATTGAACTCATAGTATTCTTGTACCTCAATTTCTGCTTCCTGCTGACGCAATACAGAAATGTTAGCATTATAGATATCTATGATTGTTGTTATCTCAATGTTCTGCTTTACCTCATTGATATCTATACCAGAGTAAAAGGAAACTGTTTCTACTGCAATACGCATTAGGTATTGTTGCTCTTCCAATTCACGCTCTATACCTTCAGGCATTTCAGATATCTGCTTTACCTGTTCATCCAATGCAGCACCGTACTGCTTATAAAAGCCAATACGCTGGGAGAGTGTTATCTCTTCCAACGTATTAGGCAATGTGTATTCTTTATCTTTATATACAAACTTCATTACTCTTCTTCTTGGTTATCATCTGCTGGTTTCTCTCCGCCTGCATTGTCGGTGTTATCAGCTCCGTCATTACTGCCAGAACCTTCACCATTACTATTATCATCATCCTTACCATGCTGCTCAGCTGCACTTGCTGCGCCTGCTTGCTCCTTCAGGAACTGTATTTGGTCCTTTATTTCGTTGATGAACTTTTGAGTAATGGTCTTAGGCTCTGTAGGAGTTACCTCAAGACCTGCTTTAACAGCTACACCACGGATGATATCTTCACCAAAGTGCTCTAATGACAGTTTGGTATCTACTACTGGGAAATCTTCGTAAGCCTTATCAACTCGTGCTTCAAACTCGTTCTTTGTCGGCTCGTCTGGTATTTTAACTGCTGGTTTCTCTCCGCCTGCATTGTCGGCAGCCCTTTTGATTTTTTTACCTGCTACGTGAGTCAATTTCTTATTCCCACCTGACCAATTGCTAGGAGCATCTCCAGAAGATGACGCAGATACTGCGTGCTGCAGGTTTGCAACCATAGTTTTTAGTACGTTATCTGTACGGACAGAAAGGTCAGGTACTCCATGCAGATGCGTTTTAACTTCCGTTCTGCATTTCTGTATGGCTTCGATAGCCTTGTTAATGTTTTGAGACATGATTTAAGCTTTTTTTGAATAATTAACGTTACTCAAAAGTAGCTTAAATTAATTAAATGTGTAATTGATTTAATTACTACTAATATTCATT
>CAZPDA010000012.1:0-27241 GCA_964585115.1 uncultured Flavipsychrobacter sp. | reverse complement strand
CCCAATATGAGTCCCATTCTAAAGTTTGAAATCCTAACACCTATCAAATTGCAGAGTCAGACTTTGGGACAGATTCATTGTCTCCAAACTTTGGACAGAAACAACTTTATAAATTAGCAAAATAAACCTCAAAGTTTATGACTAATATCAAACAAGAATTACACAGCCTATGCCTAGCTTCAATAGAGCAGAGCATTACGGAAATAGAGTCTGCAATAGCAGAGCGTAGAGAAGCCATGCACAATGAGACCAAGAGTAGTATGGGCGATAAATATGAGACCACTCGTGAGATGCTACAGCAAGACATCAATATGAACATGGAGCGTCTTAATAAGGCAAAACAAGACCTTGCTACACTACAAAGAATTGAACCGAATAGCTCATCAGAAATAATAAATGAAGGCAGTCTCGTATTGACGAATAATGGTAACTTTTACCTATCAGTAAGTGCAGGTAAGTATAAAGTGGATGGACTACTCTATTATGCCATATCCATCACATCACCTATTGGGCTGCAGCTAAAATCTAAAAAATCAGGAGAAGAGTTTTTATTGAATAATAGGAGCTACAAAATACTTAAAGTGTATTAAGCAAATAAAGGCAGCTATTATAGCTGCCTTTATGTTTTATTGTTTCTTTACCTATCTATCGTGTTTACCTTCTGCAACTTCCTCTACTATTTTGCTGCAAAATGCAGGTAGGTCTTTAGGTGATCTACTGGTAACGATACCTTGATCTACCACTACTTCCTCGTCTACCCATTCTGCACCCGCATTAACAAGGTCTGTTTTTAGAGAAGGATAAGATGTTACTTTTCTACCTTTTAGTTTATTGGTCTCTATCATTGTCCAAGGACCATGGCATATAGCTGCAACAGGTTTCTTTTCTTCAAAAAAGCTATTGACGAAACCTACGGCATTGCTATCATTTCTAAGCTTGTCAGGGTTGATAACACCACCTGGTAATACCAAACCGTTATATTCCTTAGCACTAACTTGGCTAAGTGTTTTATCTACTTTTACTTCACCACTCCAATTCCCATCAGACCATCCGCGAATGATACCCTCATTAATAGATACGACATCCACTTCAGCTCCTGCCTCTTTTAAGGCGTTATAAGGTTGTTCTAATTCTGACTGCTCAAAACCATCAGTAGCTAATATGGCTACTCTTTTTGAATTCAAATTACTCATCTCTTAAACTTTTTACTTTCTATTAAATGTTATTTCCTGTCTTGTTTGTTATGTCTACAATTACAACAGGCGCAGAAAGTAAAATGTTTAATAACAAATAGTAGTAGCCTTATAAACGTAGTCAATGCTACCCTTCTATGCCGATCAGTTTTAAGGCATCTCTTACTGCATCATCTGTATGGTTCTTATCAAGGTTGGTTCTTGCATGCTCTCCCATTTGCTGCCATTGCTCACGTTGTTCCCAAGCACGCTCCATAGCTTTGCTAAAGCACTTTATAGCAGGAGCATCGGCTATAAAACCATTATGACCATCCTCTATTACGTCAGCATTGCCACCTACATCTGTTACTACCGCAGCGCGTTTACAATAGTTAGCTTCTAGTAGGGATAGTGGTGTGCCTTCTCCTCTTGATGATAATAGTAGAATATGATTGTCTTGCCATATCTGTACTACATCATTTACAAAACCTTTGAAGATGATCTTATCAGTAAGGTTATAAAAAGCTACCAACTCTTTAAGGTAAGCTTCGTGGATACCTGAGCCATATATATTGACACAATAGTCCCTGTCTTTCCATTGCGGCTGTGCAAAGGTGCTGATGAGAATATCAAAGCCTTTTATGTCGATCTCTAATCGTGCTACTACAGCCATATTATAAGTGTCTGTTGTAGGGTAAGTTTCAGGGATCTCTTTAACCTTTATGGGGTTCTTAATGATTATCGAGTTGTCAATTTTGCTTGCTAACACACGCTCTGCCACTTCTTTGCTACGGCGGCTTACAAACCATAGCTGCTCTACTTTTTTAAAATAGTTGCTGAAGAAGTTTCTGTATTGTTCAGATTCATAATCGAACTCAGGCATGAAGTTAGAAAGTACATATACTTTCTTCTTGAAGGATAACAACCAATCGCCATGTTGCATCAATGCATTATCGAATGTACCACCTTGGTTGATGAAAATGATATCAGGCTCAAAAGCTGTTATCTCATCCTTCCACTTAGGTCCTTTTAGCTTGTTGGATGCCCTGCCAATTATGTTAATATGTTTATGAACATTTGGTCGGAATATTGTAATGCCACCTGCTTTATTTATCTCTTGTATTTTTTGAGGTGTATGCTCCCACTCCAGTGTACAGGTCATTACCAAATATCGTTGTGCTATCAGGTGCAGTGCCATGTCACTCCATAGCTGTTCGCTACCACCCCATGGTGTGCTTTCCAGCGTAGATAGGAATAATATCTTTTGCATTGTGATTGGTTGAGTATCTGCAACTAAAGTACGAACATCATTAATTACAGACATCAAACCCTGTCTCAATAAGATTACATTAACAAATGAGGTAATAAGAAAAGCTTGATTAGCTAATCAGCCAATTGCTTCTTATTTTAGCACAAACTTTCATATAGATGAACAAAGTAGTAGCAAACGCAGATGAGGCTGTAAAAGATATAGAGTCGGGTATGACGTTGATGCTGGGAGGTTTTGGGTTGTGCGGTATACCGGAGAACTGTATCTCGGCCATAGTAAGAAAAGGAATAAAAGACCTGACCTGTATCTCAAACAATGCAGGGGTAGATGATTTTGGTATAGGCTTGATGCTGCAAGAAAAGCAGGTGAAGAAAATGATATCTTCTTATGTAGGAGAGAATGCTGAGTTTGAAAGACAATTGCTAAGTGGTGAGCTAGAAGTAGAACTGATACCACAAGGTACTTTAGCTACACGTTGTATGGCTACGGGCTATGGTATGCCGGCAGTATACTTGCTTGCAGGTGTAGGTACTGAGGTAGCAGAAGGCAAGGAAGTGAGAAATTTTGATGGTAAGGACTACTTATTAGAACATGCTTTTGATTCTGACTTTGCTATAGTAAAAGCATGGAAGGGAGATACGATGGGTAATCTGGTATTTAAAGATACTGCGCGCAACTTCAACCCGATGATGGCAATGGCAGGTAAGATAACCATAGCAGAGGTAGAGGAGTTGGTAGAGCCGGGTGAGCTAGACCCTAACTTCATACACACGCCGGGTATCTATGTACACCGCATCTTCCAGGGTACTGATTATGAAAAACGTATTGAACAACGCACAGTAAGACAAAGAAACTAATCATGGGTTTAAGTAAAGAACAAATAGCACAGCGCATAGCTAAAGAACTACAAGACGGTTTTTATGTAAACCTTGGTATAGGCATACCTACTTTGGTGGCTAACTATATTCCTGACGGTGTGAACGTAATGTTGCAGAGTGAGAATGGACTACTAGGTATGGGGCCTTTCCCTTACGAAGGAGAGGAAGATGCAGACCTGATAAATGCAGGTAAGCAGACCATTACTACGCTACCGGGTTCCGTATTCTTTGATAGTACTGCCAGCTTTGGTATGATACGCGCAGGAAAGGTAGACCTAACGGTGCTGGGTGCTATGGAAGTAGCAGATAATGGAGACATTGCCAACTGGAAGATACCGGGTAAGATGGTGAAAGGTATGGGTGGTGCCATGGACCTTGTAGCAGCAGCTAAGAATATTATCGTAGCCATGCAGCATACTAACCGTGCAGGCGAAAGCAAACTATTATCTAAATGTACACTACCGCTAACTGGTGTTAACTGTATCACTAAGATAGTAACAGACTTAGGTGTGTTCGATGTTACCGAAGATGGTTTCTGCTGTATAGAGTATGCACCGGGTGTCACCATCGAAGAGATAAAAGAAAAGACAGCAGGTAGACTGACCATAGCTGGTGATGTAAAAGAAATAGAGCTGTAAAACAATTAAAGAAATGTCTGATTACATATTATATCACAAGCCGACCTGCACTACCAGCAATAAGGTGTTGAAGCTACTAAGAGAAAAAGGAGTAGAGCCTGAGATAAGGCTATATGTAGATGAGCCGCCCACGCAAAAAGAGCTGGACGAGCTTTTGAAAAAGCTAGACATCACACCAATAGAGTTGGTGCGTAAAAAGGAAAAACTATATAGGGAAAACTATAAAGACCAAAACCTGACCAAAAGAGAGTGGCTGAAGGTCTTTAAAGAAAACCCTATACTAATAGAAAGACCGATATTGATAAAAGGAGATAAAGCAGTGATAGGTCGCCCGGTAGAGAAAGTACTGGAATTACTATAAGTACTGTTTTAACTAATTCATACTGTTCAGGCAATGCATAAAGCATTGCCTGAATGTTTTTATATCTTAGTATGATACCAATGTTGTAATGACGTATGCGTTTACTTTTTTTCTGTATGCTGATGTTTGCGGGCACATGTCTGTGTACTGCTCAGGTGAAAACAGAAAAAGACCTGGTAAACGAAATAGTGGTAGCATTGCAAGGTCATGACGACTCTTCTTATGCCAATTTGCACCCTTCTTTTGAACTGCTGTGGCAGCAAGTACTAGGCTTCAACGATACCAGTTCGTATAGGATGAAACGACTGGGCAACCTACAACAAAACCCACGTAAGCTTCAACAATACGACCCGCAATACAATCCTGCCATACTACAGCTATTCAATGTATTGATAGAAAAAGGTTCGGATTCAGGGCTGCATTGGACGGATATCCTTATTGCACGATATGAACTACAAAAGCAACGCCTACCCAGAGAAATGATAGGTCTGGAATTGATAGTGCCTATTCGTATGAATGGCTATGTATTTGTGCAAGATGTTTTGACGAGAAAAATGTTCTGTATCGTGCTAACAGACATCTTCGTCATACAAGATAAATGGTATGGTGGCAGGGTCATCAATGTGTTAGAAGCATCAAATATTCAGGAGTACTACGCAAAAAGAGCTACTGAAGAAAAGGAGATGCAGGCACTATATGTAGCTATGCAGAACGGTACGATAGATAGTATTATTGCTGTTAGAGATAGTATAAGGAAGGCTAATGCGCCATACGAAGGGCTTTTTGATGAAGAGGAAGAAGAGGACGCACCTGAGCAGATATACAAAGAAGTAGTAGACCGTAAAGTCTATACAGGACTGCTGGACGGTGAGATAGAAATAGAGATATACATGCGTGGACTGAAAGGTAAATGTCCGAGCACTATTTGCCAATGGGAGGCTATATATAAGTTTGGCGACCTTGATGAATACCTGTTCCTAAAAGTAGAACGAAAAGACGATGGTACTTTTGTGCTGACTGAAGGAGAAGTAGGGGTAATGGAACTACAACTCACTAATGCGGGCATACTCAAAGGCTCCTGGACATCCTTTAAAGATGGTACAGGGTATGATGCAATACTCCAAGAGGAGACCGCTATTAGAGGAAGAAAACTAAAGAAGCTGGATAAGATACTGGAAGACGCCTATATGTGGAATCAGTAACTAAGACCCTTGCAATACCTCTTTCATTTTCTCTACATATTCAGGTTGTTTTACGTTCTCTTTAGTTATCAGATAAGTAAAGTGCTCAGCACATATCTCCTCAGGGTGTAGTAAGTAAGGGGTATTGAAGCCTACCTGTTCAAATATCTTCATCTTGTCTTGAAACTCGTAGATGACAGGCTTGTAGTTTCTTATCTTAGGTTGCATCTGTCCATGCTTCTCTTCTATAGCTAACAGGCTTACGGCTACATACTTCTCAAATACATTACCGCCACTATACGGCTTGTTACTATATAGTATCAATACCATGTCTTCATTATCAACAGTTATGTAATGCTCTATTACAGGACAATCGGGATTAGTGATATTTAACCCCTCAAGTGCAGAAGAAACATCTATAGGGTTACATTTTTTGAACCCGAATACACTATAAAGTTTATCTCTTACGGAAGCATTATGCCTTGAGAATACATGAAATAATTCGTGTGCTACGATGCCGGTACCAACCCCGCCAGCACTTGCGTTGATGAAAATAGCACTACCACGAGTATAGCCCGCAGCTCCAAACTCTTCTTGCCCATGAGTTTTAATGACCATAATAGTATCAGGCAAGTGAAAGGTCAGCTTATTATTCTTTATGAATGTTTCTATTTCAGAGAAAGCAGTTTGTAGCTGGGTACGTTCGTTATCCGACCATGTTCTCATTTCTTTGGCTGTAAGCTCCAGATAGTCCTGCTCGGTAAAGTTGCCTTTTTGTTGCATTCTCCCTTCCATATCAAATTGAGAAAAACTACCTGAATAGCTATCAGGAGTACTTGCAAACTGCGCAGCAGTAGTACTATCCGCTATTTGTACTGTATAGCTCAGAAACTTGATGTAATGGTCTTTTGCTTGTGCTACTGTAGAGGTAAGCAATATTGATAAGGCTATGAGAATAGTAGTACGTTTCATATTGAGGCGCGATTTGTAACTAAGTTAGGCTAAAAAAGAAAATGTTTATAGACCTATTAGCAACACTTTTCACAGTGCATTGTTACATCATGTACCTTTAATGATATTAAAACGAACTATGGCACAACCAACTATAAAGACACTTGGAGAGCTTAAGAAGGCGGGGTATCAAAGGAAGAGTGTGAAAGAAGAGGTAAGGAAAAACCTTATTTCGTCTATAAAAGAGCAGAACAGTCCGTTCAATGGTATTATAGGTTATGAAGACTCTGTAATACCCGATGTAGAACGAGCATTATTATCAAGACATAATATTTTATTCTTAGGACTAAGGGGGCAGGCAAAGACACGTATGGCACGTGAAATGGTGAACCTGCTGGACGAATGGATACCTGTAGTAGCAGGTAGTGAGATAAATGATGACCCTTTTGCGCCGATGTCTTTATACAGTAAAGAACTAATAGAGGAGAAGGGTGATGATACACCAATAGCGTGGCTACACCGTAGCGAGCGATATGGAGAGAAGCTGGCTACACCGGATGTATCAGTTGCAGACCTTATAGGTGATGTAGACCCCATAAAAGCAGCTAACCTAAGACTTAGCTTCGCAGACGAACGTGTGATACATTACGGTATCATTCCTCGCTCGCATAGAGGTATATTCGTTATCAATGAATTGCCCGACCTGCAAGCACGGATACAGGTATCGTTATTCAACATTTTGCAAGAAGGTGATATACAGATACGAGGTTTCAAACTGCGTATGCCGCTAGATATATTGTTTGTCTTTACAGCTAACCCTGAAGACTATACGAACAGAGGTAGTATCGTTACACCGCTGAAAGACCGTATAGAAAGCCAGATAATAACGCACTATCCTAAAACGGTTGAAGTGTCTCGCGCCATCACCAATCAAGAAGCTAAGGTGCTAGATGAACAGAAAGAGTTGGTGACCGTGCCTGAGCTATGTGAGCTATTGATAGAGCAGCTGGCTATGGAAGCGCGTAAGAGCGAATATGTAGACCAAAAGAGTGGAGTATCAGCGAGACTTACGATATCTGCATATGAAAACTTGGTGAGTACGGCAGAACGTAGAGCCTTGAAAAACGGTTCTGCTGCTACCCAAGCACGCATAGCAGACTTTATAGGGGTGATACCTTCCATCACAGGTAAGGTAGAGCTAGTATACGAGGGTGAGCAAGAGGGTGCAATGACCGTTGCTTATCGTATGTTGGGACAAGCAGTTCGTAGTCTATTCGTAGACTACTTCCCCGACCCGCAAACCTTTAAGCGTATGCGTAGCAACGAGCGAGCTAAGGCAAAGCCTAATCCTTACCAACCTGTGATAGATTGGTTTGGACAAGGAAATGACCTGACCATGCTACAAGACCAAAGTGATGATGAGTACCGTGATGCACTGTATCAAGTAGATGGATTGTATGCGGCAGTAAAGCAGTTTTACCCTAATGCTTCCAAAGAAGAGACCTTACTACTAATGGAATTCATGCTACATGGTTTGTCAGAGTTCTCGCTTATCAGTAAGAAGGGTATAGACGAAGGAGGATATAGCTTTGGTGATATATTGGGCAGTATGATGAACATGAGTTTTAATGAGGAGGAAGATGATGAAGAAGGATATAATTAATGTATAATAGTTTATAGGTAGCGATGATGTTTATCATCGCTATTTTTGTACCCGAGATGAAAGATTTTAGTTCAGAGATATTTTATAAGACCGCACGTAGTGGTGGAAAAGGTGGGCAGAACGTCAATAAGGTAGAGACGGCTGTAGAAGCATGGTGGCAGGTAGCATCTTCAAAATACTATACTGAAGATGAGAAAGACCTGATAACTACCAAGCTGCAAAACCGTATCAATAAAGATGGTTACCTGACGGTAAAGTGTACGGAGACACGTTCTCAACTGGAGAACAAGCATATAGCAACGGCAAAGATATTAGAGCTGGTGGCGCAAAGCTTGGTAAGACCAAAGAAACGCAAGCCTACTAAGATGCCTAAAGCGGTAAAAGAAAAGCGCTTGGAATCCAAGCGCCGTAATGCTATAAAAAAACAAATGCGTAAGAAAGACTGGTAGTCTTTCTTTTTTATTATCGTTGGTCGAAGTCTACCGTTACTTTGTCTGTAGTAGGGTGGCTTTGGCAAGTCAGTACAAACCCTTTTTCCAGCTCGTCCTCTTCCAGTGCGTAGTTCACCTCCATATCTACAGAGCCACTGGTTACTTTAGCTTTGCAAGTGCAGCATACACCACCTTTACATGCATATGGAAGGTCAGCACCGTGTTTTAGTGCAGCATCCAGTATGCTATCTCCGTTGTAAGCAAGGTCTAGCTCAAATGTAGTACCATCCAGCTTGATGCTTACTTTACTCATCTTACCGTTATCCTCGGCATGTTCTTTCACCCATTTTTGGTGAGTGGCTTTTGGTTGGTCCGGCGATGTGAATAGTTCTATATGAACATCTTCTTGTGCCATGCCTTCTGCTACCAATTGCTTACGTACAGCCAACAACATATCCTCTGGTCCACAAATGAAAGCTTCGTCAATTCGGTTAATGTCTATTAGCCCTGCTTTGCAAAATTCACCGCACTTCTCATCTGTGATACGTCCGTTGAATAGTGGAACATCCATCATCTCACGACTCAATACGTGATAGATGCGTACACGCTCCATATATTTATTCTTAAGGGCTTCTATCGCTTCTCTGAAGATAATAGTACCCTTGCTTCTGTTGCCATATATAAGTGTGAACTTGCTTTTATCGTCGGCTTCAAGTGTAGCCTTCATCAGGCTAAGTATAGGTGTGATACCACTACCTGCGGCAAATGCCAGGTAATGCTTTTCTTTTAGGTCTGTCTTTTTAGCAATGAATTGACCCATAGGAGGCATCACGTCCAGTACATCACCTTTTTTCAGTTCTTCATTAGCATATGTAGAAAAACGACCGCCAGTCACTTTTTTAATGGCTACACGTAGTTCATTATCATTTGGCCCTGCGCATATAGAATAAGAACGGCGTATCTCTTCCTCTCCTGTACCTCTTCTGAAGGTAAGGTACTGCCCCGGTGTGAAGCGATACATATCTGCCAACTCTTCAGGCACATCTACTACCACCGATACACAATCAGGAGTTTCTTTTCTTACTTCTTTAACCGTTAATTTGTGAAATTTTGGTACTGACATTGATGCTTATATCTTTAAAAACCGCCGTAAAACTAACTAAAATAAGGTACTGATAATATGATATTCATCAGTCGAGCATATCGTCCAATGATTCTTTGCGTATCAAGGTGAATACTTTCTTGCCGTCTGGTGTGTATTCAGGTTGTGCACAGGCAAATAGCTCATCTATTAGTATTTGCTGCCCTTCAGCTTGTTGAGCCGTATGTTTATTGCGCGATAACCTTCTGGCCATATTAGCTAACAGTCTGTCCTGACGTTTGTTTACTGCATCAGGAGCTTCATGTTTTAGTTGGTCCAATACTTCGTCCAATACATTCTTTTCCTCACCCGATGGTAGTCCTGTAGGTACACCCTGTACTACATACGTATTCTTACCAAATGGAGATATATCAAAACCTATACGTGCTAGGTCGGGCAGAGCCTCACTAAGCAATATAGCATCTTGAGGAGGCAACTCATAAGATAGTGGGAATAGCACCTGTTGTGATGAGGTGGTGCCATCGTTCCACTGTTCCAGCAATCGCTCATACCAAATACGTTCTTGTGCTCTGCGTATGTGTATCAGCATCAAACCAGACTTTACCGTGGTTACTAACATAGACCCTTGTACCAGTAAGATATTATGTCCGCTACTGGCAGGGGCACTCTCACTTTCTGAATGTAGGCCGGGTTGTGCCTGTTGCTCTTCCATAGGAATCTGCTGCTCTTCCGCTTGCGAAGGTGTTGTAGGGGGAGGGGTCTCCTCTACACTATCCTTAGCTATCTGGTATAGGCTCTTCCATTGAGATAGCCCGTCTTTCTTCTCTATATAATGTGCTTGGTTCTTTTGGGTAAAAGTGTTGTATAGGTACCCTTTCTCCGTCTGTTCTTTCTGCTGTTTGCTTTCGGGTAGCTGCACCGATGATAGCTGCTGTATCTCAGGGTTTAGGGTGAAATCTAATGACGGAGCGATATTGTACTTAGCTAAGGCGTGCTTTACAGCTGCGTTCAGGTAGGCATACATCATTCTGTCATCCTCAAACTTCACCTCTTGCTTGGTAGGGTGAACATTCACATCCACACGGGCAGGGTCTACTTCTAAAAACAATACATAGAAAGGGAATGACTCTTTCTCTATCAAGCCTTCATAAGAGTTTACCACTGCGTGGTGCAGGTATGGACTACGTATGAAGCGGTTATTGATAAAGAAGAACTGCATACCTCTGGTTTTGGTGGCAGCCTCGGGCTTGCCTATAAAACCATTGATATTCAAAAACTCGGTTTGCTCCTCTACGGGTACAAGGTTCTTTTGATAAGAGTTACCCAATAGTCCTACCACTCTTGTTTTCAAGTTGCCTGCCTCTAGGCTGAACTGCTCTCTGTCATTATGCATCAGCTTGAAAGCTACTTGAGGATGTGCTAAAGCTACACGGGTAAATTCATCCACAATGTGCCTGAACTCAGTAGTATTGCTCTTTAAGAAGTGTCTTCTGGCAGGTACGTTGAAGAATAGGTTCTTCACCATAGTATTTGTACCCTTTGCCGTAGCGCAAGGTTCTTGAGATTTTACCTCTGTACCTTCTATTACTATACGTGTTCCTACTTCCTCGTCTTCTGTGCGCGATCGTAGTTCTACCTGAGCTACCGCTGCTATAGAAGCCATAGCCTCTCCACGAAAGCCCATAGTGCGTATAGAGAATAGGTCGTTGATATTCTTGATCTTAGAGGTAGCATGACGCTCAAAACTCATACGAGCATCTGTAGGGCTCATGCCACATCCATCATCTATTACCTGTATCAGTTCTTTTCCCGCATCCTTTACGATCAGCTGTATATTCTGCGCACCTGCGTCTATGGAGTTCTCCAATAGCTCTTTTATAGCAGAAGAGGGACGCTGTATCACCTCTCCGGCGGCAATTTGGTTTGCAATATGGTCTGAAAGTAGTTGAATTACGTCCGGCACTTAGAATCTTGTTTTTCGCAAAAGCGAAGGTAGCGAAATACTCATTTTTTGTCTTGTTTGTGCATAAAAATCCCAAAAACTGATAAATATCATTTTTTAGACGATCGTTAATATTCATTTTTGCATCATTGTAATTCCTTTTCTCTACATCAAGCAATTACAAACAACAGTATAAGGTTGATTATAGGTTGCAAATAACGGCGGTCCAAAGAGGTCGCCGTTATAATTTAGAGAATGTTAAAAATGGTCCGGGGGTTATCAGCCTTGCAAAACAATACAGCTATATTTGCTAATATGACCATACAGACGCAACTCATCAGTTTTGTAACAACATTTTTATCCCTTTTTACTTATAACGACGGCGTTAACAATGCCGTTGGCCAGCAGGTATATAAACAACAATGGGTAGATAGCGTATATAACTCGTTGAGTGAAGAAGAGCGTATTGGTCAGCTCTTTATGGTAGCGGCCTATTCAGGCGGTAGTAATGCCAATGAGTCTTCTATCAAAAAGCTGGTAGCTGCAAACCAAGTGGGTGGGCTGATATTCATGCAAGGTACGCCCGAAGCACAGGCAAGGCAGAACAACGAATATCAGAAAATGTCTAAAGTACCGTTGCTGATAGGTATGGATGCAGAATGGGGCTTAGGTATGCGCCTTACAGGCGTAAAGGACCTGCCTCGCCAGATGATGATAGGTGCTACCAACGATACTGCTATTGCCTATAAAGTGGGCGCAGCTATTGCTTATCAGTGTAAGCGTTTGGGAGTACACATAAATTTTGGTCCTGTAGTAGATGTAAATAATAACCCTCGCAACCCTATTATCAATGCACGCTCTTATGGTGAGAATAAGTATAAGGTGGCAGAGATGGGCATTGCATATACGAAGGGTTTGCAAGATTTTGGTATAATGGCTTGTGCTAAGCACTTCCCAGGTCATGGAGATACAGATGCAGACTCGCACAAAGACCTGCCTACCATCAATAAATCTATGGCACAACTAGAGGCTATGGAGTTATTCCCGTTCCGTAGGTTGATAAGTAGTGGCGTGAAGAGTGTAATGGTTGCACACCTTAATGTGCCTGCATTAGAGCAAAAAGCTAATACACCTACCACGCTTTCAGCGGGTACTATTACAGACCTATTGAAGAACAAACTAGGCTTTAATGGCTTGATATTCACCGATGCACTGAACATGCAGGGGGTAGCAAAGTATTACAAACCCGGAGATGTTGACCTAAAAGCATTTTTGGCTGGTAACGATGTGTTGCTATTCTCACAAGACGTACCAACAGCTATCAACAAAATAAAAGCAGCTATTGGTAGTGGGCAGATAACAGAAAAAAGATTGGCCTACAGCGTAAAGAAAATATTAGGTGCTAAGTACGATGCAGGGCTTAATAACTGGGAACCCGTTACGCCTAACAACGCAACGGAAGACCTTAATCGTTATACCGATGCGCTATCAAAATATGTTGCCAATGCATCATTTACACAAGTAAGAGACAGAAATAAGCTACTGGGAAATATAACTGCACAAGGTAAGCGTGTAGCATACGTGGGTGTAAATGCCAGTAGTGCTACAGGGTTTTACAAGTCATTGAAAGCAGAAATGCCTGATCTAGGTTCATTCTATCTACACAAAGGCAGCTCTTCTGCTATGGTGAATAAAGTAGTACAAGGTATAGACTATAATGACATTACTATAGTAGCGGTACACAATATGAGTTTCTACCCTACGCGTGGTAATGACTATGGGCTTGATGCGGCGCAAATGTCTTTCTTAAAGAAGATACAGAACAATAAGAAGGTGATATTGGTGCTGTTGGGTAATCCTTATTTACTACAGCACTTCTGCGACTTTGGTACTGTGTTGGTAGGCTATGAGGATACAAAGCACACGGAGCAGTCTGCAGCTAATGTATTACTGGGTAAAAAGCCGGCGTTCGGTACGCTACCTGTAACACCTTGTTTGAGTCTTACTATGGAAGATGTAGAACAAGCAGACGATAAGCAGGGTGCTAATATCAAGATCATCAACAATACAGAAAAAAAAACAGTAGTCAATAAAGCAGGGAACCTGCAAAAGGTATTCTTTGTAGAAGATGCGGGAGTTACTAACCCTGATGCGCTGGATGAGATGAGCTTGTTCATACAAAGGGCTGTAGTTGACGGAGCATTCCCCGGTTGTCAGGTACTGGCAGCAAAAGATGGTAAGGTATTCTTCAACCGTGGCTATGGCTATCTTGATTACTCAAAAAAAAAGAGGGTAGATACCAATACGATATATGATGTTGCCTCTCTAACTAAGGTGCTTTCAACCACCTTGGCTATAATGCAGCTATACGAGGATGGTAAACTTAATCTGAATAAACCGTTGGTCACTTACCTACCTTGGGTAAAGGGAACGGACAAGGCAAATCTTAAAATAAGAGATCTATTATTGCATCAGGCAGGGCTGAAAAGCTGGATACCTTTCTATAGAGAAACACTAGATGACGATGGTAAGCTGGATCCCTTTATCTATCGTCCTGATCCTGACAAAGATCACCAACTGATAGTAGCTAAGAACGTATACATACGAGGTGACTATGTAGATACTATATGGAAGCGAATTTTAGAGTCTCCAATAGAGAATCGTGGTAGATATGTATATAGCGACCTTGACTTTCTTTTTCTGGCAGAAGTTGTAAAAACATTGACGGGCAACCCGTTGGACGAGTATGTAGAAAATACCTTCTACAAGCCTATGGGGCTAAAGAATATTGCCTATATGCCTTTACGTCATTTCGATATAAACAATATAGCACCTACAGAGTATGATGCTACCTTCCGTGGGCAGACCGTACAAGGTTTTGTGCACGACCCCGGAGCTGCAATGATGGGAGGTGTAGCAGGGCACGCAGGAGTTTTTGCTAATGCGGAAGATGTAGCTGCCGTTTTTCAGATGTTGCTGAATGGAGGGATGTACAACGGTAAGCGGTTCTTAAAAGAGAGTACGGTAGAGTATTTTACACGTTACCATTCAAGGCTTAGCCGTAGAGGTCTGGGCTTTGATAAACCTGCTGATGATGCCACAGATGGAGGTCCATGTGGGGATAGGGTAAGTGGTTTCACTTTTGGTCATCAAGGTTTTACAGGTACATGCGCTTGGGCAGACCCTGAGACAGGAGTGGTCTTTGTGTTCTTATCGAACAGAGTGAACCCTTCTGCAGAAAATTGGAAGATCAATAGAATGGGTATTAGAACCAAGGTGCAAGACTACTTCTACAAGTCGCTAGGGTACCCTGTAAATAGGCAGAGAGCGGCGCTTAAAAGAAGTCAGGTAAACTAATCAAGGGTTAATATCCCCCTTTTTCTACCCCTCTATTTTAGTTTTTTTAACATTATTTGTTTCGGAGTCTTATTAAATACATTAATATTTGTCATAGTAATGTAACCTGCTAATCTGCTCCCCGATGAACAAACTTTTGTTACCTGCCCTACTATTACTCTGTGCATTATCTGCACGAGCGCAGAATTATTCTATCAAAGGCTCAGTATCAGATACCGTTAATGTCAATGCATTGGAGTTTGCCTCTGTTACACTCATGCGAGCATCAGACTCTGTATTGACCACCTATACACGTACGGATCAAGAAGGAAAGTTTACCCTGAATGTGCCTAAAAAGGACAACTATCTTTTAATGATCACCTTTCCCAGCTTTGTGGACTATGTACAAAAAGTAGATGTACAAAAAGATGTGACAGAGCTAGGTGATATACCTATGGTATCCCGAACCCACCTGATGAAGGAATTCGTATTTACAGAACAGGTTGCTGCCATAAAGGTAAAAGGCGATACTATAGAATATGTAGCTGACAGCTTTAAGGTAAAGGATAATGCTACGGTAGAGTCGCTACTGAGAAGGCTACCGGGTATACAGGTAGATAAAGATGGTAATATAGTGGCGCAAGGTACCCAAGTACAAAAAGTATTGGTAGATGGTGAGGAGTTCTTTACTGATGACCCTGCAGTAGTATCAAAGAGCTTGCAAGCAAAAGCTGTAGATAAAGTACAGGTGTTTGATAAGAAAAGTGATGAGGCTGAGTTTACAGGTATAGATGACGGCGAGCGTACAAAGACCATCAACCTGCAGCTGAAGGATAACATGAAGCGTGGCTACTTCGGTAAGTTGAAAGCAGGAGGCGGTGCAGGCGATGGAAGAGATTATTTTGAGAATCAGGGTATGATCAATGCCTTTAAGGGTAAACGTAAGATCTCTGCATTCGGCATCATGGCCAATACGGGTACTATCGGACTGGGTTGGGAAGACCGAGATAAGTTTAGTAGTAATGATGGGAACACTGTAGTTGGTGATGACGGCTCTATTACTACTTATTATAGTAGTGACGACTTTGAGAGCTGGGATGGACAGTATAATGGAAGAGGCTATCCAAAAGCATGGACAGGCGGCTTACACTATTCTAATAAATGGAATGAGGATGTACACCATTTATCAGGTACATATCGCTACGCAAAGCAAAACATTGAGACCGCTAATAACTCTCTTTATGAGTATTCCCTGCCAGATGATTCTGTTTACTACAGTAGAACAAAGGATAATACTACCAAGGTAGGACAGCGCAATAGAGTAGGTGGAATGTATGAGGTGAAGGTAGACTCTTTGTCTACCATAAAGGTGACCGGTGTATATAATCGTAGCAATATGCGCACCAACTCAAGCTACGACCAGCAGACCTTAGCCGAAGATGGTTCTATTATCAATAGTAGTAAAAGAAATACTACTAACGATGGTACTACCACACGTATAAATAGTTCTATCACTTATCGTAAAAAATTCAAAAAAGACAGAAGAACTATATCTGCTAGCATATCTGAAAACTATGAAGAGAGTATAGGCGAAGGCTTCGTTAACTCTGTTAACGTTTATAACTCTGTTCTTATCGCCGATGATACTTTGGACCAGCAGAAGGAGAATAATAATACAGCTTTGAGAGTAAATGGTTATCTAAGCTATACAGAGCCACTAACCAAAGATCTTTCTTTGAGTACAGCCTACAGCTTCTCGGCAAATAATACCAGTGCAGAAAGAAATACATTCAATAAGTCAAGTATCACAGGTGACTCTTATGATGTATTGGACTCTACATTCAGTAGCAACTACGCATTCAATGTAACTACGCATAGTGGAAAAATGTTCTTAAGGTATAGCCACGATAAGAAGATAAATGCATCAGTAGGTTTGTCTGTTTCTAATTCAGACTTTTTACAAAAAGACTTGCGTGCAGATACTTCAAGAAGCTATTCGTTTGTAAACTTCTTCCCGTCTGCAAGCATCAGCTATAAAATAAAAAGACAGACACGTCTTAGGTTTAGCTATAACGGTAGTACCAGACAACCAACTCTAGACCAACTACAACCTATACAGAATAATATAAACCCACTAGCTATAACCATTGGTAATGATCAACTGACGCAAGAGTTCAACCACCGTATAAGTCTTAGCTTCAACGACTATAAAGTATTATCAGCAAGGTATATATGGGCTAATGCCAGTGCTACATTTACAGATAATGCTATAAGCCGATCTCAGAGTGTTGACTCAATAGGTCGTAGTGTGACAAGGTATGTTAACGTAGATGGAAACTTCAATGCCTATGCCGGTGTGAGTATCGGTAAGCGAATACAGAAGTTGAATACAAGTGTTGGTACGCGGCTAAACACTAGTATGAGGAGAACCAATAACATAGTGAATGGTGTGACCAATACAAGTACAAACAATAGTTACCGTGGTAGTGTGTACGCTAACTATGAGTCAGAAGATGAGAAGCTGTTCTGGTCTATAAATATCGGAGGTGCTTACAATGATAATAATGCAACGATCAGTACTCAGCTTACCAGCTATTGGACATTAGAGAACTCCTTCGAAATATCTTATGACCTACCATGGAAGTTCGCTATCGGTACAGATGTGAACTGGTTTCTTCGTGAACGTACACAAGTGTTTGATCAGAATAATAATGTTATTCGTTGGAATGGATTTATAAGTAGAAAGTTCTTAAAGAACGACCAACTGGAGCTACGTGCTTCTGTGTTTGATATCCTTAATCAGAACCTCGGTTTTGAGCGATTTGGTAGTGACAACTATGTAGGTGAGCAGAACTATAATACCATTAGAAGGTATGGAATGTTGATGCTTACATGGGACTTTACAAAAACAGCAATGGGTGCACAGCAAGATGATGTTGCTAACGTTATTCTTCAAAACTAAACACAATGAAAAGTATAAACCTTATAATACTGTTGACACTACTAAGTGTAAGCACTTTTGCCCAGTACACAGGTGAGGGTACTATAGAGTATAAGCGTAGCACCAATCTATCTCGTGTGATAGATGATATGGACAAAGATGAAAGAAGGTGGATAGATAAATACAGGTCGCAGATACCTAAGCATAAGATCGCATATTTCGATCTGCATTTCAATATGAACTATAGTATGTACACACCTGGTAGAGACCCGGATGTGCCGCAGAAAAACTTCTGGGTAGGTAGACATCCTGCTGCGGAGAATAAGGTGTACACCAACTTCAAAACACAAAAAGTAACAGCTCTAAAGCAGGTATATGAGGAAAATTTTCTTGTAAAGGACTCTATGCGTAAGATAGACTGGAAGATAATGGATGAGGTACGTACGATAGCCAATTTCAAATGCAGAAAAGCTGTAGGAGTAATGTGTGACTCTGTATATGTTGTAGCATTCTATACAGATGATATTATGGTGAGTGGTGGTCCGGAAATGTTTAGCGGACTACCGGGTATGATCATGCAGGTAGCAGTGCCAAGACTACACACTACATGGATAGCCACTAAAGTAGATATTAAAACACCTGACGAAAAAGAATTTAAGATACCTAAGAAAGGAAAGGAGTCTACTCAAGAAGATATGATAAGCACCATTCACAAGTCAATAAAAAGATGGGGCAAAGACTATGCTGATAAGATGGTATGGTGGGCACTCCTTTAACATAAAGTATTGAAAAGAATAAAGCCCCGCAATGCGGGGCTTTTAATATTAAGTTCAGCTAGAAATTATCCTATAGCTTGTTTTAGGTCTTCGATCAAGTCGTTCACATCTTCTATACCAACACTTAGTCTTATTAGAGAATCTGCAAGACCATTCTTTATACGCTCTTCGCGAGGGATAGCAGCATGTGTCATGCTAGCAGGGTGTCCTATAAGAGACTCAACACCACCCAGAGACTCGGCAAGAGAGAATAGCTCTGTCTTCTTCAATATCTCGTTAGCGGCAGCTACTGTATCGTCTTTCAGTACGAATGAGATCATACCACCGAAGTCACGCATTTGATGTTTTGCTACATCATGGTTTGGATGGTCTTTAAAACCATGCCACAATACTTTTGCTACTTTATCATTGGTCTTTAGCCACTCTGCTATTGCTTTACCATTTTCGCAATGGCGCTGCATACGCACGTGTAGTGTTTTAAGACCGCGTAGTACCAACCAGCTATCGTGAGGCCCAGGTACGGCACCGCAGCTATTCTGTATGAAAGCAAGACGCTCATTCAGTACATCATCATTTACGACCAATGCACCCAATACCACATCAGAGTGTCCGCCCAAGTATTTAGTAGCAGAGTGCAATACGATGTCTGCACCAAAGTCTATTGGGTTTTGCAAGTATGGAGATGCAAATGTGTTATCTACTACCAACAGTAGGTTGTGCTCTTTAGCTATTTTAGAACAACCTGCTATATCTACAACATTCAGCATTGGGTTGGTAGGTGTTTCTGTCCATACCATCTTAGTGTTGTCGTTGATATAGTTGCGGATGTTCTCCGTATCGCTCATATCAATGAAGTGGAACTTGATACCATAACCTGTGAATACCTTGGTCATGATACGGTAGGTGCCACCATACAGATCATTAGAAACGATCACCTCATCACCGGGAGCCAGTAGCTTGATCACGGCATCGGTAGCAGCCATACCACTACCAAAGCAAAGACCGTGTTTACCGTTCTCACAAGCAGCTAGTGCTTTTTCCAAAGCATGACGAGTAGGGTTCTGCGTACGAGAGTACTCATAGCCTTTATGCTCGCCCGGAGCTGATTGTACATAAGTAGAGGTTTGGTAGATAGGTGTCATAATTGCACCTGTTGCCGGGTCCGGCTCTACACCTGCATGAATAAGTTTAGTACCTATTTTGTGATTTTTGTTGTCCATTGTATATATCTTTTGCCGTGCACAAAGGTATTATTTGTAATAGATTTACAAACTTGCACCATTGATATATTTGTATTGCATTTATAAGTGCATAATGGCGGGTAGATTAACTAAATTTGAACGATGGATAATTCGCATGTAAGACCGGATGACAACCTAAGTCCGCAGGATCGTGACTATGAGAATAGCATAAGGCCGCAGTCTATGGACGACTTTGCAGGTCAGCCAAAGCTTATTGAGAATATCCGCATATTTGTTAAAGCTGCAAACCTTAGGGGCGAAGCTTTAGACCATATATTATTTCACGGCCCTCCGGGTTTAGGTAAGACCACCTTATCGCGCATTGTAGCCAATGAGTTGGGCGTGAATATTAAAGAGACGAGTGGACCCGTAATAGAAAAGCCGGCAGACCTTGCAGGTCTGTTGACCAGCCTTGAAGATAGAGATGTACTATTCATAGATGAGATACACCGCTTGAGCAATGTAGTAGAGGAATACCTCTATGCTGCGATGGAGGATTTCAAGATAGACATCATGATAGATAGTGGTCCTGCTGCACGCTCGGTAGAGATAAACCTGAGTCCTTTTACTCTTGTAGGTGCTACTACTCGTTCGGGCCTGCTTACCTCACCGTTATTGAGCCGCTTTGGTATCAAGTCTCGTTTAGAATATTATAATTCCGAAGTGCTACAACGTATCATTATGCGCTCTGCTAGCTTGCTTAATGTGAAGATAACTTCAGATGCTGCTATGTCTATAGCTAGTAGAAGCCGTGGTACACCACGTATAGCCAACGGACTATTACGTAGAATGAGAGACTTTGCACAAGTATTGGGCAATGGAGTGATAGACCTAGGTATAGTAGAGCACGGGCTAAAAGCACTGAATGTGGATGAGAGTGGGCTGGACGATATGGATAATAAGATACTATCTACACTTATCGAAAAATTCAAAGGCGGCCCTGCGGGTATCAACAATATAGCTGCTGCTGTAGGCGAGGAGTCTGGCACTATAGAAGAGGTCTACGAGCCATTCTTGATACAAGAAGGGTATCTGGTGCGTACACCACGTGGGCGTGAGGCTACAGAAAAAGCTTATAAACACTTAGGTCGTTCAGGTTTTAGAGGAGATGGTAGCACGTTATTTTGAGAACGCGGTTGCCAGTAAGGTCTCTACAAAAGCTTTCCAGCTGTATTTCTTCTTTTCTTCGGCAAGGTTTTGCTCTAGGTTGGGTATGCCTTCGTTGTAGAATTTCAGAATAGCATCAGCAATGGCTGTTGGGTCTATCTCTGTTACGAAGCCTACTTTGCCATTAGGTACTATTTCCGGCAATCCACCAACATTAGTTACCACCATCGGTTTCTCAAAATGGTAAGCCACTTGGGTAATGCCACTTTGTGTAGCCGTACGGTAGGGTTGCACCACTAGGTCGGATGCGCTGAAGTAATAACGTACATCACTATTGGGGATGAACTCTGTAAGCATATGTACGTTCCTGAGCTGATGTTTCTCTATAATGTCTGTATATAATTCCTTATCGCTGTAATATTCTCCCGCTACTATTAGCTCTATACCAGCTGCTTTGATGCGTTCATCATTCATAGCCTCTAGCAGTATATCCAAGCCCTTATACTTTCTTATAAAGCCGAAGAAAAGGATGTATTTCTTATCAGCAGGTAGGTTTATCTTTTTGCAAGCCTCTGCTTTTGGTACAGGGTCTCCAAAGTTGTCGTAGGTAGGGTGCGGGTGAAACTGTCTTGGCTTGTTGCCTGCCACCTCGTCTAGGTCTTTTAATACCTGCTTACTCATAGTGATGAATGAGTGTACAGGTTTTAAGAAGTAGTTAGTGAATTGCTTATCACCCGGTCTTTTCTCGTGTGGGTTTATATTGTCGGCAATGCAGAGTATATGTGTATGGTTGTTCTTGCGTACACGTCTTAGTATGGTGCCTAAGCATGGCCCCATAAAGGGTAGCCAGTAGCGTACGATTATTAGGTCGAACCTTTCTTTCTTTAATTGGTTGCCCACCTTTATCCAGTTCAGTGGATTTACTGAGTTGATGACCGTGAGTATGGTCAACTTCTCAGGTGCAGGCTCGTCTGTATACTGAGTAGTGCCGGGAAATAAGAATCCTGGGTATTGTAATGAGAAGGAGTAGTTGATAGCTTCATGTCCTTGCTGTATCAGCTCATCGGCAAGTCTTTCATCATATGTTGCTAAGCCACCACGCAACGGGTGCGCAGGACCTATAATGGCTACTCTCATCTTAAAATAGTTCTTTAAAGTCTGTTTGTGCTTTTTCGTAATCGGTAGGTATGCCTATGTCTATAAAGTAGGCATCGCAAGGATAGCTGTATAACCACTGGTCGCGTACATATCGCTCTAAAAAGTCTTTCTCAAAAGAGTATTTTTCAGGCATGTCTTTCTCTTCAAGATAGCCCTTAGCTAGTATGTATACGCCACCATTTATATAGCCTTCATCTCTCTGCTTCTTCTCTTCAAATGATGTTATGATACCGTGATTGCCAAAGTTTACCACGCCATAGCGGTCAAAGTTGTGCATCTTCTTTAGTGCCAATGTTGCGCCTGCTTCATTCTCCTCATGCTGTTTTATCATCTTCTTCAGCGGAGCTTGAAACATGGTATCTCCGTTCAGTACCACTACACTTTCAGTTTTGGCTTTGCTTATAGCTAAACTAATGCCTCCGCCTGTACCTAAAGGCTCTTCTTCTATTACATGGTCTACTTCAAAAGGGAACTCTTTTCCTTTAAGCCAATCAAGGACTACCTCACTCTTAAACCCAAGTGATAGTATTACTCTTGTGCAGCCCTCTTTCGCTACATATTGTAGTAAATAATGTAAAAAAGGTTGACCATTTACTTCGGCCATGCATTTAGGGTATTCACCTATTACACTTTGTAAGCGTGTCCCCAGTCCGCCTGCTAATATGATGCACTCCATAGTTTATATACTCCAGCTATATAATCCGTGTTCTGTAAATTGATAATTCTTGAATTCTCCGCCAAACTTGCTCAACGCAGCTTTTACTGCATAGCGTGTGTTTGCAGGGCAATAGAACATCATGAAGCCACCACCACCTGCACCGCTTATCTTGCCACCTGTAGCACCTGCTTGCATAGCTGTGTTGTATATGTCGTCTATCACTTCGTTTGATATACCACTAGCCATCTGCTTCTTGAACTTAAAGCCATAGTCCAGTATTGAGCCTATTTTGTCTATCTCACCTTTCAGCAAGGCTTCTTTCATCATCTTGGCTTGCTCTTTTAGTTGGTGCATAGCCTCGATAGACTTTTCGTTTTTGTCTTTCACATTCTTGGTTTGCGCCTCTATGATGGTAGAAGACAAACGACTGGTAGAGGTAAAGTATAATAGCAGATTGTTCTCTAGCTCAAACAAATAACGTCTCTTTACACGCAGTGGATTTACAATAACACGATTGTTATCGTAGAACTCCATGAAGTTTACCCCGCCGAAAGTAGCTGCATATTGGTCTTGCTTACCACCTGCCATATTCAGCTCTTCACGCTCTATTTTGTAGGATAGATGGGCAATGTCATACTCACCCAGTGGTAGTTGTAGCCACTCTACAAATGCGCCTAGTATAGCCACCATAAGGGTGGACGAGCTGCCTAACCCTGAGCCTGCCGGAGCATCAACGAAGGTTGTCAGTTTAAAACCACTATTCATAGAGCCATAGGTCTTTACCAAGTTGTTATACACACCCTTTGCAAGGTCTAGGTTGCCATCAATTGGTAATTGATCTTGTTTAGCGTAAGTAAAGCTTTCGTCACGGTCTGTAGCTTCGATGGTTATTTTATTGTCATCTGTCAGCTCTATACTGGCATGAGCATAAAGAGATATGGTAGCATTTAGAATATTGCCACCGTACATGTCACAATAAGGGCTTACGTCTGTTCCGCCACCTGCCAGTCCAAGTCGCAATGGCGCTTTACTTCGGTAGATCATTTGAGAAATTTAATGAGGGCTAAAATAAGTAAGTTATGAGAACTTACCATTAGCTTTTCTTACGTTCGGCCAATAAGGATAGTAGAATAAAGAGACCTATGCCTAAAATACCACCAATACTATCGGCGAGCGTATCCATATTGTCTTGGCTACGCCCTACGGTGTAGTGTCCTTGTATGTATTCCACTAGCCAACCTAAGAAAATAGTAACGAATAGAATGGCAAAAAGCACAAATGGCTTGCGGGATGGTATGGTACACATCCATAAAAAGGAGAAAATACCAAATAGTATAACATGGGCCCATTTGTCTACAAAAGGGACGTTCACATCAGGTAGCTCGTTGCCTGGTATCAGGCACAAAATAAAAATGAGCAAAGTCCATAGTATAGCTACAAACTTTGCTCGTTTTGTATATGGAGAGTTGTTTTGAAATAACTTCCACATGAGTATGATCAGTATTTTATCCTACAAGTTCTTGGTACGCAGCAGCATCCATTAGGTTCTCTACATCTGCTACGTCATTCACTTTCATTTTCACCATCCATCCTTTACCATATGGGTCAGAATTTACATTTTCAGGATTACCTTCTAGGTCTTCATTGACCTCAGTAACGGTACCCGCTACAGGTAAAAATAGGTCTGATACTGTTTTTACAGCTTCTACCGTGCCAAATACATCATCAGCGTCAAGCTCGTTACCTTCAGCATCAATATCAACAAAAACTATATCACCAAGCTCTTTTTGAGCAAAATCTGTAATACCTACCGTAGCTATATCACCTTCCAATAATATCCACTCGTGATCCTTAGTGTATTTTAAGTTCTCAGGAAATTGCATAGAAAATCATTTTATGGGCTAAAAATAGATGAAAAAATAGAATCATTACAATCTTTATAGCCTTAATAGACAAAAATAATTCGATTTCTACATACATATTGAAGTTTTTTAATCCAACTTGTGTATATTTAAGGCTGTCTTTTAAAAAAAGACATAGGTAAGCATAATTCATTATTAAGATTGAAAACTTGGCAATCATGAGAAAATATTTACTAAGTACGCTTAGTGTCATTTTTCTTTTGTGTAGCAGTACAACCCTGTATGCACAAACAATGGCTAATTTAGCGCTAACAGCTACGGAAAATCATTCTGGAGGTGGGGTTACCATATATGGTCCCGCCAATTATAACGACGGTAATATCAGTAATTGCGGTAGTACACCATGGGGATGGGTGTCTACTAACGGTTGGATAGAGTATCGTTGGACAACTCCACAACTTGTTGGTAAGGTTATTTTCTATAAGGATAACAGACCAATGACACAATGTGTAGTAGAGTATTGGGATGGGTCGTCATATCAGACCATCATGAATTACAATAATAATCAAACCTGTGTAGATTCGATATCTTTCCCTACAGTTACCACTACAAGGCTAAGGTTCAATAGCGTAAGCGGTAGCAGTAACCCAAATCATAGAGAAATTGAGGTTTATTCAGGTATAATACCTTGTACAGGGGTACCTACTACATTTATTGAGGGACCTAATGAGGTATGTTATAACAGACCTTTCACACTTACATTGAATGGGCTTCAGATCACATCTAACTTGACTTTCCAGTGGCAGTATTCTGATAATAATGGCTCTACATGGTCTAACTTTTTAGGAACACCTACACCACTCGGTGGCGCTATAATAGATAGTATAAAGGATACAAGATGGTATCGTTGTTTAGTAACTTGTACTAACTCTAACCAATCTTATCAAACACCTGTTTATCGAGTTGATGTTGCAGAATTTTACCATTGCTATTGTATAACAAAAGTTGGTAGTTCTACAGGTAATGACATTGGTAACATGACCATTATAAGTAATCAATCTGGC
The DNA here is from genome assembly GCA_964585115.1 of uncultured Flavipsychrobacter sp. Lineage (GTDB taxonomy): Bacteria > Bacteroidota > Bacteroidia > Chitinophagales > Chitinophagaceae > UBA5543. The sequence continues at coordinate 1,509 of CAZPDA010000012.1, read as the reverse complement.
GATACTATATACAATAATGGAAGTGTATCAAAGCTACAAAGCAACGATGCTGCGACGAGAACATATACAGACTACACATATTCTGTAGCGCCGCAATGCTTATATAGAGATAGCTCGTACCGCTTATCAATTACGCAGTTCTCATCTGATGCATCTTTCAAAGGTGGATACTTAACAGCATATTTAGATTTCAACCGCGATGGTGTATATGATACAGCTACAGAGCGTATTGTTGTTGAGAAGATAACAGGCGCAAATAACCCTGCTCAGTATACCTTCGCAAACTTCAGCATACCATCAAATGCTCAAATAGGGCTTACAGGTCTTAGAGTGATATTAAATGATAATCCTGCTTTAGTAGCATGTGAAGATCATAGTGGAGAAGGTGAGGTCGAAGATTATGTAGTTGATATTTGTTACCGTCCGTGTGATGGACCTACCAATGCAGGTACTGTAATATCTACTGATACCTCTATGTGTGTAAGCTATAGATATACTATGATTGATACCTCATATGAGCAACAGCGTTCAGGTTTTGAAAGGGCATGGCAGGTATCAGGTGATAATATCAATTGGTTCCATGTAAATAACAGTGGTAATAAAGACACGATAAATAGATTATTCACAGGTCAGCCATTGTATTATAGATTGCGTGTAATATGTCCGGTCACGGATGATACTACCTTCTCTCAGTCATCATTTGTAAATGCAAAACCAGGTTATAAGTGTTATTGCTATAGTGAAGCTACTGGCGGTAATAATAATGACTCTAGTGATATAGGTAGTATTACTGTTGGTTCATACAGCCAAGGCAGTGGCGGTTCACACATTAAAAATCCATTGGCTTATAGATCTCGTACAGACCACACTGATAACGATGCAATAGTCTTCTATACAGATAGTGTATACTCATTCCATGTATTCCATACATTGAAAACAGTTGAGCACGGAGATTCTAAGATCACAGTATTCGTAGATTTTAATAACAATAATCAGTATGATATACCTGAAGAGCGTATTTATACAGGATTTACCAGTGTAGGTAATCATACTTTGGTTGATAATATAAATATTCCATATAATGTTATAACGGACGTGCCAACAGGTATGCGTTTCATCCTGAACAATAATGTAGGTCCGAATGTGCCGTCAGACGAAGCATGTGGACCATATACATCTGGAGAAACAGAGGATTTCTTAGTTATCTTCCGTCGCAAGTTCCCTACATCAGTAGGTTCTATAGGTGAGCTAAACGGTTTTGGGGTATATCCAAACCCTACAAATGGTGAATTCCACGTTCAATTCAATAGTATTGAGGCTGTAGGCGACTTGTCAATTAGAGTATCTACTATTACAGGTCAGGAAGTACTTAGTATGAGTGACACTCATAATGGAGGTGCTTATGATAAGACCATTGACCTTTCAAACTCAGCTAAAGGCGTATATTTCATTGAGTTACGCACTAATAAGACCAAAATGATCAAAAAATTAATTGTAGAGTAATTTATT
>CAZPDA010000011.1:0-27388 GCA_964585115.1 uncultured Flavipsychrobacter sp. | reverse complement strand
TACATCTCCAAGTTTTGCCAGTTGCTCAGCAAATGCCTTGTCACCTTTCTCTTCTTCCTTATGCAAGCGAAGGTTTTCTAGTAGTAGCACCTGTCCACTTTGTAAAGCTGCGGCTGCCGACTCTGCTTTTTCGCCAACACAGTCTTCAGCAAATAGTACTTCTTTACCTAGTAGTGTAGCCAAGTGTTCCTGTACATTCTTTAGGGTAAAGTCGGCAGGAGTAAGCTCAGGCTTTTTTGCCATGTCTTTATGCGGACGACCCAAATGGCTCATTAGTATTACACTACCGCCATCGTTTAATATTTTTTTGATAGTAGGTAGTGCCGCTTTGATACGGGTATCGTCGGTTACCTTACCATCTTTCTGAGGTACGTTGAAGTCTACACGTACCAATGCTTTTTTGCCGTTGAAGTTGTAGTTGTTGAAATTGCTCATCGCAGTAGTTTTAACAAAAAGAAACGCCACTCGGGAAGGAGTAGCGTTTCAATATTAAGCAAATAGATTATTTAGATATTAGACCTGCAAAATGCTTTACTGTACGTACCAGCTGAGAAACATAGCTCATCTCGTTATCGTACCAGCTAACAGTTTTTACAAGCTGAGTATCACCTACGGTCATTACTTTAGTTTGAGTAGCATCGAACAAAGAACCGTAAGAAGTACCGATGATATCGCTAGAAACGATCTGATCTTCGTTGTAACCGAAGCTATCGTTAGCAGCAGCCTTCATTGCACTGTTCACTTCTTCTACTGTAACTTTCTTATCAAGAACACTTACTAGCTCAGTAAGAGAACCTGTAACAGTAGGTACACGCTGAGCACCGCCATCAAGAACACCTTTCAACTCAGGAAGTACAAGACCGATAGCCTTAGCAGCACCGGTAGAGTTAGGAATGATGTTTGCAGCAGCAGCACGAGCACGACGGAAGTCACCTTTCGGGTGAGGAGCGTCAAGTGTGTTCTGGTCGTTAGTATAAGCGTGGATAGTGTTCATAAGACCAGACTTGATGCCATAGTTGTCTTGAAGAACCTTAGCCATTGGTGCAAGACAGTTAGTAGTACAAGAAGCACAGCTAATTACTGTTTCGCTACCATCTAGTATATCGTGGTTCACGTTGAATACTACTGTCTTAAGGTCGCCAGTAGCAGGAGCAGAGATAACAACACGTTTAGCACCCGCGTTGATGTGAGCTGAAGCTTTATCGCGGTCTGCGAAGAAACCAGTACACTCAAGTACTACGTCAACATCATGCTGTCCCCAAGCAATATCAGCAGGGTTGCGCTCTGCATATATTTTTATTTCATCACCATTAACGGTAATAGAATCATCGCTGCTAGAAACACTTGCATCAAAACGCCCTTGAGCTGTATCATACTTTAGCAAGTGAGCCAAAAATGCAGGACTGGTAAGATCGTTGATCGCTACAACGTCGATACCTTCCATGTTATAGATCTGGCGGTAAGCCAAGCGGCCGATACGACCGAAACCATTAATGGCAACTTTTACTGTACTCATTCTATGGATTGATTTAATATGAATAGATTAAATGTGCCGCAAAGGTACGTCTAAGGCAAATAATATCCAAGGTGGTAGCAGCTATGCATATATAGCGGAATGTTAATGTTGGCTAACAAGCTTTAAACCAATAATTGACCCTATCAAAGTAGTAATGAACAGTAGTCTGAAAAATGTTGCGGGTTCTTTAAATAGGAAAATGCTGATGATCGCAGTGCCTGTAGCTCCAATACCTGTCCATACAGCATAGGCTGTTCCTAATGGGATCGTTTGTATGGCTTTATTCAGTAATAAGAAGCTTAAAGTTATACTTATAAAAAATCCTATTGTCCAAGGTGTGTTTTTGAAGTTGTCTGATAGCTTTAAACAGGTTGTAAAGCTTACCTCGAATAGACCTGCAATTATTAATATTAACCAGTTCATAGCTAATTGGTTTTCAAGCTGCAAAGCTACATCCCTAATAAAGGTTGGTCGAGTGGGTGTGGTTAATGTTTTGGTAAAACGCTATTGCCTCAACTCCAAAAGGTCAATATCTCCATGGTCGCAGTCAACGGATATAGGGTAAGGTGTAGCCGGAGCGTCAGTAGGATACCAACCTCTGTCTGTAGCAGATAGTAGGATAAGACCATGGTCATCTCCTAATACCATGAAGTCTTCTTTTTCCGGTCCTTTGCTAAATAGCTGCATGTCGTATTGCATTTGCAACTTATTGGCAGCCAGCTTTACATCATCTACTACAAAGCCTATCTCGCTTATTTCTTTAAGCGCATTCTTGTCGAATGATTGGTCTGTAGTGTAGCCTAGATCGTAGCGAGCAATTAGCTCTACAATATTCATATTGTTATCATGAAAGTAGAAAGACCTTGCATTCCAGTCTGTAAAGTCGGCAAACAGTTCTCCTTTAAAGTCTAATATGGGTACATCTTTCTGTTTTATATATTGCATGGCTTCTTCCAGCTTGTTCTCTGCTACATTGAAAGCAAAATGATAGAAGGCGACTGTATCTTCTTCTAACTCAAAAGATAGAGTAGAGGTGCCTACCGAAAAAGAAATAGAGTTGTTGGTCTCTATACTTACATCTAGCCCGAGTACTTGTGTATAGAAAGCTTTTGTTTTTTCTATAGAGCTGGTCTTTAATGTTACTCGGTGTAGCTGCATTATCAGTAATTTTATAATGGTTGTCCAAAGTTTATATATGCCACACTAGGGTCAGTTTTCTTATAAAGAACTCTAAAGGTCTTGTTTTTTGTGTGCATAGTCTCCCTAGTAAATTCATAATAGATACTTCTAGATAGCGTATCGCCATTTACGATATACCTAAACTGTACAAATTGTTTGCCTACAACAAAGCTAGTATTTATTGGCAGTGAGGTTGCTTGAGAAAAGAATTGACTATCTATGTGTGGCTCTGTAAAGTCAATTACAGACTCTTTAGGATTAGTAGAGTCATAGTATACATAATATTCCTCTGCTCCTTCAAGGTAGTAGTTCTGCGATCTAGGAATAATACCTTTTAGCTTTACACCATTTACATTGTAATAGTATACTATTCTTGTACCTTGATTGTAGACAAGCCCTATAGTTTTCTTGTTTGTACCGTATAGTTTTTTCAGAAAGTATGCTCTGTAAAAGGAATATCCAACTACTGTTAAGATAAGAATGGTTAATAGTATTGTTGCATTTCTTTTGGTCATTATTTTATCCCTCTTTCGTTCATAGCTCTGTGGAAGGCTCTTGCATTCTTTTGATGCTCTGTAAGTGTACTGGCAAAGGCATGGTAGCCGCTGAAGTCTGCTTTGGCACAGAAGTATAGGTAGTCCGTGTCGGGTGCGTTAAGCACAGCCTCAATGCTTGTTTTAGAAGGTGTGCATATAGGGCCCGGCGGCAAACCCTGAACTAAGTAAGTATTGTATGGAGACTTATAGTCGAGGTGCACATTCAGTATACGCTTTAGCCCAAAATCTCTCATAGCATATTTTACAGTAGGGTCTGCCTGTAGTGGTATATGATACTTCAAACGGTTGAGGTATACGCTTGCTATCTTAGGTTTGTCTGAGTTGATGTTGGTCTCTTCTTCAATTATAGAAGCAATGGTAGTAACCTCTTCTGGTGAAAGCCCTAGCTGTTTTGCTTTTGCTAGTCTGTCCTTATTCCAATATTTCTGTTTGTATTCTTCTAGTCTTCTGAATGCTTTATCAGCATCAGTACTCCAAAAGAACTCATAAGTATCGGGGATGAAAGCTGCGGTAACGCTGCTGGTGTCTAGCCCAAACTCTGATAGGTATTTAGGGTTATACATCAAGGCTATTAGTTCTGCTGAGTCAGCTTCCAGCTTGCTTGAAATAAAACCTGCTATATCTTCTTTGGTCCTGAACTTGTTGATGACCAGCTTTACAGGCTCTTGCCTGCCCGAGCGTAGTTTTCTTATTAGGTTGTAATAGCTAGTGCCCGATTTGATGCGATATTTACCCGGATGGATATTCTGTGGTAGGCGAGCTTGTTTTGCCAGTTGGTCGAATATTGACCTGTCTTTAATGAAGTTGCCGCTATTCAGGTCAGATAGTACTTTATTGTAAGTAGACCCCGAAGTAATGTATAGCACCTTGCTATCGCCCGCAAATGCTGTACCTGAACCAAATACTTTATTCGCAATAAATGCTGCTGCTCCCGCTAAGATGATAAGTAGAAGTAACACCCATTTTAACCAATTGCGTTTTTTCTTTCTATTGTATCCTGAATTGTTGCCACGCCCCATATGGACATAAAAATAAGATACCTGCTCGAATATTGAGCAGGTATCTTATACACGTTATTATGTGTTATAATATTATTGTTGTTGTTGCTGAGGTGCTTGTTGTTGCGGGAAGTTATTGATATTAGTGTCTTGCTGAGGCTTCTGTAAGAACATAACAGATGCGATACAAAGCACTGCAATAAGACCCATAACAGTCCAGCTACCTTTTTCCATCACGTCAGTAGATTGTTTAACACCCATCATTTGAGAGCCAACGCTACCGAATGTGCCACTAAGGCCACCACCTTTAGGATTCAGTACAAGAATGAAAAATCCTAGAACGATACAAAGTAATATGATTAATACTGCTATAAATGTGATCATGAGTTTCTTTCTTTTAACAACACCTCGATTTTCCGCGCAAAATACGCCTTTTTCTGCGGATTACGCAAACTTAATTTACGGTACATATCAATAGCCTTATCATACCTGCCTTGTTTGATATGTACATTGGCTAATGATTCACTTATTGGCTCGTCTTCTTTTGATATAGAATTGACTGCCATTTCAAATACATTCTCTGGAATCTCGTCATCCTCTTCTTCCAATGCAGCAGCTAGCTTCTCTTTCTGCCACATGGTCTTTAGTGCTCTTTGCCCTTCTTCTTCCTCCTCTGCCTGCATCTTACGTTTTTTGAAGAAGTTCAGCCATTCAGAGAAGCTCATGACAACCATCAATGCTTTCTCATCATCCTCTGCTCCTTCTTCATTTTCTATAATAGGCGGAGTGCTAGGGTCCATATCTTCAGGCATTCTGTTAGAAACATTCACCCCCTGATGCATGAAGTAATCTTCTGTGTAAACCGGTAATATCAATGTTTCGTCTGTTTCTGATTCTATTCTACTTTTTAGTTCGGGCTTATCTTCTTCGTCTGTTTCTGTTACTTGTAGTTCCGGTTGAGGTGTTACCACAGTAGGTTCAGGTTCCGATGTTGGCTCTTCTGCTATCACCTTGTCCTCTACCTCTTCTATATTTTCTTCTACCTCTTCCTGATGTTTTGCGGACACATTGTTATTGTCACCTGTAACAAAGCCTGTATTGGTTGGTTGAAAGTCGTCGTTATCTGTAACGGTAGGATGCTCTTCTTTTGGTGCTGAGGTGTCAGACTTACCTGTTGTGTCCTTAACTCCTTTGTCCTCAACCGCTCTCGGCTGTTGTGCTGCTTTAGGGGCAGGTGTCGGTGTCTCCATTTCGGGCATCGCACCATCATTAGCTTTTTGTAAAAAAACTGAATACAATAGCCAATTGCCTGTGTACAAGCGCATGTCTGCCATCATAGACTCATTGTATGGCGTTTGCTTATGCCTGTATGCAGCATCCAAATAGCGTGCAGCCACAAAGTAGGGGAACGACTCTGTCATTTCCGAGATACTGTCCGCATCAGCCTCAGTTATCTTCTGTGGCTCTTTCAGTACCTGACTAATATATGGTATAGATGCAGCTGTTATCATTTAGTATTATAAGTTTCTACCAATTTACAAATGCTTTATTAAATATATCATTAGCAAGCTTGTCTCCCAAATCTTCTACCAAACCAGCCTCTGCTGCTTGCAATGTTTGTGTTGCAGGGAAATCTGCAAAACGGCTGAAGCTTTGTGTAAAGTTAGCTTTTTCATCCAGCCTGTTCTCAAAAGTTACTGATATAGTTATGGTAAGCCTGTTTTGGCTAGCCGTTTGTGTGTTCTGTACACCAGTTACGGTCACCTCATATCCTGTTATTACACCTTTGAGGTCGTAATCGGCATCTTGAGACGTAACAGGCGTAAGACCTGTCTGAGATACAATACGATTCCTAATTGTATTAGTAAGCGAAGGGCTAAGTGTAGGCACTACATTCCTTGCTCGGTTGTCCAGCGTGTGGATGTTGATGGTCTTACCTTCTATCTCCGCACCTGTAAAGCTATACACACCACAACCTGAAACAGGAAGCAGCAGTATTGCCATTATATATATAAGCCAACGTTTAATGACCATGTTATTCTTTAATGTCGTATTCTTTTATTTTCCTATATAAGGTGCGCTCTGATATGCCCAGTTCGCTGGCAGCATCTCTTCTACGTCCTTTGTGTTTTTGCAGTGCTTTGATGATAAACTCTTTTTCTCGCTCTGCCAGCAATAAGGTCTCTTCTACTTCTTCATGAGGGTCTACCATGTCCTCGCCATGATGTATAACGATAGGAGAGGAACCTGTATTGTAGTTAGCAGAAGATGATGCTTGCTGCTCAGGCTCAGTTCTGCTCTCTCTGGTGTAAGCAGGCAAGTAGTTTTCTCCTTGTGAAGGTGGGGTATAGCTACCCGGGCTCTTCACCAGCTCATACATCATCGACTTCAATTCGTTCAGGTCTTGCTTCAGGTCGAAGAACAGTTTGTATAAAATATCTCTTTCCGTATTACCTGATTGCTGTGATGACGACCCCGAAGACGGGCTTGGTATCGGCATACCAGATGGTGGTATCAAAGCTAAGCTACGCGAGCTCTTATCATCAGGTAAGAAACTTTGTAAGGTCTCGCCTGTGATGTTTCTGTCTTGACTTAATACTGATATCTGCTCTGCAATATTCTTTAGTTGTCTGATGTTGCCGGGCCATGGGTAGTTCACTAATAGGTCTTGTGCTTCTCTATCCAGCTGTACCGACTGTGTGCGGTAACGCTCAGATATGTCTGACGCGAACTTGCGGAACAGTAGTGGTATGTCTTCTTTACGGTCTCTGAGCGCAGGTACTCTGATAGGTACTGTGCTCAAACGATAATAAAGGTCTTCTCTGAATTTGCCTTTCTGTGTTTGCTCCAGCAGGTCGCGGTTGGTAGCTGCAATGACACGTACATCTGTCTTCTGCACTTTGGAAGAACCAACGCGAATGAATTCACCACTTTCCAACACTCTTAACAGTCTGGCTTGTGTGCTCAAAGGCATCTCGCCTATCTCATCAAGAAATATGGTACCGCCGTTCACGGTCTCAAAATAACCCTTACGGTTGTCAACTGCCCCTGTAAATGCTCCTTTCTCGTGACCAAATAGCTCACTATCAATAGTGCCTTCAGGAATAGCGCCACAGTTTACGGCAATGAATGAATTATGCTTACGTGGTGATAGTGAGTGAATGATATTGGAAAAGGCTTCTTTACCAACACCACTTTCTCCTACTATAAGTACAGTAAGGTCAGTACCCGAAACCTGTGCCGCCGTGCTCAATGCATGATTAAGCGGGGCAGAGTTCCCAATAATGCCAAACCTGTTCTTTATACTTTGTAGTTCCATTTGTCCAAGTCGTTGTGGGGCGTAAATATTAATCTACGATATGACCGATAAGCGTTGCAGATGTAGCATCCGTCACTTTAACGTTCACATAGTCCCCTTTGTTTAGGTTGTATTCACCCTTAGGGAATACCATCATTTTGTTTTGGCTATTACGTCCACACCAGTCGGCATCGCTCTTTTTACTATTGCCTTCTATCAATACCTCAAAGGTCTTACCTATATCTTTCAGGTAGCTTTCTTTAGAGTGTTGATTCTGTAGCTTTATTATCTCAGTAAGTCTTCTCTTCTTCACATCTTCAGGCACATCATCCTCGTATCGGCGAGCAGCCAAAGTACCCGGACGCTCACTGTAAGAGAACATATAAGCCATATCAAAACGACTTAGCTCCATTACACTTAATGTTTCCTGATGCTCTTCTTCCGTCTCCGTACAGAAACCACTGATAACATCGGTACTCAAACCGCAATCAGGCATTATTTCGCGGATACGCTTTACCTTACTCAAGTACCACTCACGTGTATAGGTACGGTTCATTAGCTGTAGTATGCGTGTGTTTCCACTCTGCACAGGTAGGTGTATGTACTCACAGATGTTCTTGTACTTAGCCATAGTATGTAGTACATCATCTGTAATGTCCTTAGGGTGCGATGTGCTGAAGCGTACACGTAGCAGTGGAGATACTAAAGCTGCCATTTCTAACAACTTAGCAAAGGTCACTTCTTCTAAGTTGCCATCTGCATCAGCAGCGGTATAATAGTAGCTATCTACGTTTTGACCCAAAAGTGTTACTTCGCGGTAACCTCTTTCAAACAGGTCGCGACACTCATTAACAATGCTATGAGCATCGCGGCTACGCTCACGCCCACGTGTGAATGGTACTACACAGAAAGAACACATATTGTTACACCCACGCATGATGCTTACAAAAGCAGTAACACCATTGCTATCCAAACGGACAGGGGAAATATCTGCATAGGTCTCCTCACGGCTAAGCAATACGTTCACACTCTTTTGACCTGTTTCCGCTTCGTTCACCAAGTTGGGTAGGGTACGGTATGCATCGGGACCAACAACAAGGTCTACCAGCTTCTCTTCTTCTAAGAATTTAGCTTTAAGACGCTCTGCCATACAGCCCAACACGCCTATAAGCATGCCTGGCTTTTGTTGCTTCACCTTACGGAAGGCTTGTAGTCTTTTACGAACAGTCTGCTCAGCCTTCTCACGGATAGAGCATGTATTTAGTAATACTAGGTCTGCTTCCTCAAGGTTGCGAGTAGCACCAAAGCCATCCTCATTAAGGATAGATGCTACTATCTCGCTATCGCTGAAGTTCATCTGACAGCCATAGCTTTCTATATAAAATTTCTTGGTATACGAGTTGGGGTCGTGGGCAAAAGGGGAGAATGCCTCTCCTTGCCTGTTCTCATCCATCACTTTTTCAAGAGTATCTGCCATAATTTCCGATTACAATAGTGTGCAAAGATACAGCGTTTCATTTGGTTCTCCATGATAAAGAAGCGTTAATGCCGTAATATTGTCAGGTAGCGGGCTGTGGTAATAAAAAGCCTCTGCACTATTAGTGCAGAGGCTCCAAAATATCTGTATTTCTATCTGTTAATCTTCTGAATCTTCAGAAGGAGTAAGCTTGCCAAGGCGAGCACTTACCTGTACTTCAGTTCTTTTGTAGATAAAGCCGATGCCTAATACCGGCTTATATACTGAATAAGTGTACTTAGGGTAAAATACCACATCATATCCCGGATTGCTCAGCATCATGTTGTATAATGCATAGCTACCAGTAGGGTTGCTAAATATACCACCACCAATTACCGGAACTCTGGCAAAAGAAGGTGTAACATGTCCTGTTTGCTTTTTAGAGAAGCGATTCCAATCAATACCTAATACTTTAGATTGTTTTGCAGCACCGCCTACTTGGTCAGAAAGAATAAAGTCATCTTTTTCAAACTCAACTCGGGCATAAGGTTCGCGCATTGCTTTGTAACTGTTTTTACAAGAGCTGAAGCTAAGGGCAGCTACAGTAGCTACCAGCAGAGAATATTTCAGATTCATAAGTGTTGATTTTTTAACGGCGTAATGATAGTCATAAATGTATTGTCATCAAAGTGAATGTGTCTTGTTTTTTTATGGCTACAAAAAAAGCCCCGCTATTTGCGAGGCTTTTCTTTTATAAAAGAGTTTCCTTTTTTATTGGAAAACGCTATTGTCTATTCCTTTGTTCACTTCTATAGTTTCAACCTCTGCACTTATTGTTTGCGGGCCGAAAGACTGTGTAACCTTGTGAGGTACTTTGTAGCTACCAGCACCATTAACTTCACGATAATCGCTATACTCAGAAGTAACAGTGATAGCACCTTGAGGTGACTCTTCTGTAGATACAGACTTGATAAGCAGACCAGTAGAAGCATCATAGTACTCCTTAGTTTTCTTGCCATCGGCATCTTTAGCTATCAATACATAAGCATCTTTGCCATCTACTTTATCCATACCATCCAGCGTACGAGTGATACCGTACTGGTCAGGGTGTAGGTCTATGTATAGATCAGCATCTTGCTTTTGTTGCGCTACTTGGTCAGCATTCATGTCCATTCTCTGACCTTGCTGCATGTTGTAGCCCTTAGTACCATCGAAAACGGTTTTCTGTACAACATTACCCATAGCAGAAACTTCTGTCACCAACTTGTTAGGAGCTTTTTTCATTTCTGTTATTGTAAGTGGTATTTGCTGCCCTTGAACGCTTAAAGAACCTTTACTTACAGTTTTAATGTCTTTGATATCAAGCATTGCTTGCTTGCCACCTAGTGCATCAATGTACTTGTTGAATACATCCTCAGCAGTAAGGTCAGAAGGAGCTGCTTGTTTCTTAGCAACATCTATCTTATTACCATAGTTGTCATAGTAGTCGATCTTTCCATCGCTATCAAAACGAACTAATTTATCAGCAACCTCGTCTTTACTACCTACTACTACTATATAAGCATTTTTAGGATCGATGTATTTTTTAGAGATGTTCTGTACATCAGCAACCGTTACTGCGCTAAGGTTCTTCAGGTAGTTCTGATAATAATCTTTAGGCATGTTGTAACGCTCTACGTTTATAGCGTATTGAGCTACAGTTTGTGGGTTTTCAAGACCGATAGCAAAACCACCTGACATATAAGATATCTGACGGTCAAGGTCTTCTTGAGTAACAGGCTCGTTACGCATTTTATTCATCTCAGCTATGATCTCGTTTACAGAGCTATCACTTACTGCATTACGACATTTAGCATAAGCAGTGAAGCTACCTATAACATCATCTTGAGAGATAGAAGAGTAAGAACCGTAGGTCCAAGCGTGAGTCTCACGAAGATTCAAGAACAAGCGACCTGTAGAACCACCACCAAGAATAGCATTAGCAACTTTAGCTTTTACTACATCAGGATGACCCGGCTCTAAGTTTACAGGGTATGTTACATTGATCACACTTTGTACCGCAGCATCGCGAGGAACGAAAGCTACATTAGTGCCTTTAGCCATTGGTACCTTAGGGTAGTTAGCTTTAGGTACATTCGCTTTTTCCCATGCGCCAAAGTATTTCTCAATAAGTGGCTTGATCTCATCAACCGTTACATCACCAACAACAGCCATGTAAGCTACGTTAGGACGATAATAAGTGTTGTAGTATTTATTACAAGCATCAAGTGTGATGTTCTTAACTGTTTCCTCGTTCACTACTTCACCATAAGGGTGGTTCTTGCCATATTTAACAACAGCACTTACATTGCTTAACATGTCGTCCGGCTCATTCTCAGAAGCTTTAAGACCAGATAGGGTACGCTTACGTACTTTCTCCATCTCGTCTTTGCTGAATACTGAGTTCATAGTGATGTCACTCATCAACTCAAGTAGTTTGTTCTGATGCTTCTTAAGACCGCTAGCATATACACTGCTGCTACCTGCGCTAAGTCTAGCACCTATTTGGTCTATCTCCTTGTTCAGTTGGTCTTTAGAACGTGTTTTAGTACCAGATGTCATCAATTCTGACATGAAGGTAGTGTAGCCAGCCATATCACCCTCTAGTTCAGGATATACGTCTAGCTGTATGCTGAATGTTACCATCGGTAGCTTGTGGTTCTCTACTACGAAAACACGCATACCATTCGGTAATGTGAAACTTTCTGTCTTACCTAGTTTGATCTCTGGTGCAGGTCCCGGTTTAGGCCTTACACTACGATCTAGCTGTGCCCAACCATTGGTTGCAGATACTGCTACGGTAAGTAATACTAATAATAGCTTTTTCATATAATGACTTGATTATGATCTTGATTTAGAATTGTTGATTTTGGATTAACCTTTCTTTTGAGCTGATTTTGGTAAGTAGTAAACTACTAATCTGTTCTCTTTAGTAAAGTATTTCTTAGCAACACGTTGTAGGTCTGCTATCGTTACTTTTTGGTATTTGCTTAGTTCTGTATTGATAAGACCAGCATCTCCAAAGTAAGTGTAATAAGTAGCAAGGTTCTCAACAACTCCGATCACTTTTTGGTTTTGAGCTACGAAATCATTCTCAGCTTGGTTCATTAGTTTATTGTATTCATCTTGGTTGATGTTACCATCCTGCTTCACTTTCTCTATCTCAGCAAGCATAGCTTGTTCCATATCTTCAGGCTTCACACCATTATTAACTATACCGTACATGAAAGCAACACCCGGATCTTCGTTAGGTATCATGAATGCACCTACTGCAAGACCTTTTTGTTGTTTGTCAACAAGCTCTTTCTGGAAACGAGAGCTCTGACCCTGAGAAAGCATTTGTGTTAATAACTGTAGTGCGTACCAATCATCAGTACCCATCTTAGGAGTGTGGTAAGCAACAACTACTGCTGGAAGCTGTACGTTGTCGTAGAACTCAACACGCTTCTCTGCTGTTTGCTTAGGCTCTACCTCTGTTGGGCGAGGGATAGGCTTAGTGCCTTTAGGGATGCTACCGAAGTATTTTTTGATCCACTTTTTAGCTTCTTTGATGTCAAGGTCTCCACCTATAACTAATGTAGCGTTGTTCGGTACATAGAATGTTTTGTAGAAATCCATAAACTCGCCAAAAGTAGACTGGTCGATATATTGTTCTTTACCGATAGGAGACCAACGGTAAGGGTGAACCGTATATGCATTCTCATATACCACGTTCAATATCTGACCGTAAGGAGTGTTATCGTAGCGTTGTTTCTTTTCTTCTTTTACAACTTTACGCTGAGTTTCGATACCTGTAGTATCTATCTTAGCGTGTAGCATACGCTCACTCTCCATCCATAGAGCAAGCTCTAATTGGTTAGACGGAAGTACCTCGTAGTAGAAAGTACGGTCTTGAGAAGTATTAGCGTTCAGCTGACCACCGGCCGCTTGTACCATTTTCATGTATTCGCCACGGCCAATGTTCTCACTACCTTCGAATAACAAATGCTCGAAGAAGTGAGCAAAACCGGTACGTTGCGGGTCCTCGTTTTTAGAACCAACATGATACATAACCGATACTGCCACAATTGGTGTTGAGTGGTCTTCATGTAATATTACGTGTAGGCCATTAGGTAGGTCGTACTCCACATATTTAATATTACCTGTTGCATTTGCAGTGCTAGTAAGTAGCATTGCGCCCAGTAATAATGAGCAAAGAGCTTTGAGCTTCATAAATTATTTCGTTTTGCACAAAAATAGTGGTTAAAGGGGGATTCCTAAATCTTTCCTGACATATTTCGGGCAAATTCCCCCGAAATTTCCCCCGATGTTCGTTCTTTTGCACAAACTTTTAGATATGCTTAACACTGTTATCTATGATATGGATGGTCTGCTACTGGATACTGAGCCGCTTTGGGGCGAATGCATGCTGCGCGTGGCTACCCGCCATGGCATACCGATAACCGGAGATAGGTTTAAAGAAACCACAGGGCTGACCATATATGAAGTGACCGAGTACTGGGCCGTAAAATATCCGTGGGAGGGTAGTAGCCCTGTAAATGTTGCAGATGATGTATTGGATGATGTTATCGCTACGTCTAAAGAGAAAGGCGCAGTAATGCCGGGAGTGTTATCGTCTATTAATATGTTCAGAGAACTTGGGTATAAAATAGGTTTGGCATCATCATCAACTACTAGAATGATAAACGAACTAGTGACCCACTTTGACCTAAAACAGTACTTTGATGCTATAGTTTCTGCAGATACGGTGGAACTGGGCAAACCACACCCGGCAGTTTTTTTGAAATGTGCCAAAGAGCTAGGCAGCTCTGCATTGGAGTGTCTTGTGTTTGAAGATTCAGTAAATGGTGTAATAGCGGCGAAGTCGGCAAGGATGAAAGTAATAGCCATACCCGATGCCGCACACTATAATGATGCCCGCTTTGCCATAGCTGATAGAAAGATGAAGAGCTTAGAAGAGTTGAATGAGGAGGTGTTGGAGAATCTATGACACAGGTTTTAGCTTATTGTGTTTTATCAGCTTGTCTATCATTACAAGGATAAGTAGCATAACAACAAAACCCATGGTGCTGATAAGCGCACTTGATGGCTGCCATGGTAGTTCTATTTGAGGAGTAGCAATATCATCAAACAGAGATGCTGTGTTGCTAGTGGTTTCTCTACTGCTCCAGCTTACTTGTGTTAGTGAGTATACAAGTAATGAGCCGATAGTAAGGACGAAAAAAGCAGCTATACCCTTAGTAACCCATGTGTTGATATAGGCTTTTGCCGGTTTGCTGGCAGAGACAGCCTTCATCGTGTTCTCTACAAAATTGGCTGAGGTTTCATCTGGCTGTAGTTGTTCGCTCAGGCTGTTGTTAAAAGCAAGGATGTCTTGATATGCAATATTCCATTCTTCATCTTCTGCTATTAAAGCAGCAATACGTTCACGGTGTTGTGGACTGCAAGTGCCGTCTACATATTCCCATAGCTGTATGTCTATCTCTTCACGTTGCATAATTGCGTTTTATAAAGTTAGGTATAATCTCATTTATACTTATCCGTTAGTTCTTCTTTAAAGTGTTGTTCCAGTATTTCTTTTAGCTTCTTTCTGGCTCTATGTAGTTTCACCTTAACATTGCTAATGGTATCTCCTGTTATAGTACTTACTTCTTGTATGCTTTGCTCTTGTATATAGAATAACGAGAGTATTACCCGTTCGCTATGCTGTAGCATATTAATAGCTTTGATAAGCTGTTCTTTCTCGGAACGTTTTTCGGCAGGGTCACTGTTCTCATGTAGGTTAATGTATTCTTCTTTTAATTCGTCGTGGGGTGTATTCTTCTTTCTAAGCTGAGATAAGCAAGTATTGCGTGCGATGGTATATAGCCATGTGCTGAACTTGCTCGACCTATTGAATGAACTCAACGAGCTATATGCTTTAACGAATACATCTTGTGCAAGCTCTTCCGCTTCTTCAGGAGCATGTATGTAGCGTAGGGTGAGTGTGTATACATAATGCTGATAACGCTCTACCAGTACTGCAAAGGCTTTTTGTTGTCCTTTGAGTACAAGGTCAATGATGTCATTATCCTGAGCGTTGTGCATGTGTATCATAAGACGCGCTTGTGCTAAGATAGGTTACACAGAATTTTTTTCTTTTTCTGTAACCTATTCTCATTGGTCTGCGTCTTATGGTCGACAACATTTTAAACGAGAAACTTAAAACATATACTATGTCATTTCAAGCATCCGAGATACTGATACCTATGTCTTTTTGCGCTACTCTTTTTGGCTTGTACTATTTGCGCAGTAGAGAGAACCTATCCTTGATAGATAAAGGTATGAATCCAAGAAAAAACTACGGCGGCCCCAAACCCTATGCCTATATGAAATATGCACTCCTGCTTTTAGGTGCAGGACTAGGATTGTTCATTGCTTATATGATAGATGTAATGTACCTGAGAGAACTGAGTAAGTGGGTAGGCGATAATGGTAGAGTCCATTATGATGAGAATCCCGCCATTTATTTCGCACTACTAGCGATTGGTGGTGGGCTAGGTATGTTCTTTGCGTACCGAATAGAGAAGAGAGACTGGATAGATAAAAAGGTAGAAGATAATTAACGTCGCCTGTTCATAATGACCAAATGAAAAGCCCGCTTGTTTAAGCGGGCTTTGTGTTATTTCTTATCCAGCCATTCATCGGTGAAGTTTCTTTTGCCTTTGTCTTGAGCAAACTTCTCTTTATTATAGTCTGTTGAGTTGCCTTTGGGTATAGACAAGCTTTCCCAGTTGCCACCTTTTAACAGTTTTGCAGCATACATTATCTGCCCGATATGTGAGCTGTAGTGTGCAAACTGTCGGTTAATAGCTTCTAGTACTGTATGTCCTTCGTTACGTATATATACGATGCGGGTGAGGTCTTCGTCAGTAAGTCCATTGAGTGCGTTGAATAGACATTGCCAACCTTCTTCCCACTTTGCCATCATGTCTTTGCGAGATAATAGGTCATTGTCAAATTCTGCATCGCGTTCTCGCCATTCCTTCTCGCCATCAGCTGTGAGAAAGTCTGTCCAGCGGCTAAGCATATTACCCCAAAGGTGTTTTACAATAGTGGCTATACTGTTGCTGTCTTCATTAGGCTGCTCAAAAAGTTTGTCGTCATCCAATTGAGCCATCGACTTTTCACCAAGCTGTTTGTAGTATTGAAATAAGCTCGTGATGCTTTTTATATATCCTAATTCTGTAGCCATAGTTCTGCGTTATTCTTATGTATTATAAAAAAGGATTGTCAGGGTCGTTATAGAGTTCAGGTCTGTTTATTTCCATAAAACGCTCGGTAAAGCGTAAAGGCGTAAAGCCATACTGCTCATACAGTTTATGCGCATCCACAGTAGCCAGCATTATGCGTTGTATCTCCTTTACCCAGCTCAGTTTCATCATTACATCCATCATCTTCTTGCTAAGCCCCTGACCTCTATGCTCCTCGAGAATATAAACATCTGCTAAGTAGGCAAATGTGGTATAGTCGGTTATCAATCTACAAAAGCCTACCTGCTCATTCTCTTTCAATACGTTGATGCAGAAGGAGTTTTGTACAGCATTCTTCATTACATCAAAAGGAATGTTCTTTTTCCAGTAAGATACTTCGGATAGCCATTTGTGCACATCAATAATATCGGTCTTGTTTCTGTCTGAAGTGAAGAGGTAGCCATTATGTTCTGTGTGTATTTGTTCTATGGATAGTGTCATGTGTCTGTTTTTAAGGTTTGGGCAGCAAGTTTTTTCTTCTCTAGTCTATAGCCTCTATTTACCAAGTATACTCCTGTTACAATACCACAAAATGCTAGTGCAGTATACCATGTCAGTTTTTCGTCTAGCACCAAGTATCCTAAAATTACTGCTACCAATGGGTTGACGTAGGCATAGCTGGTAACAAAGCCAACAGGTAATACCTTCAACGCAAACATGTAGGCGATAAATGCCAAGGTTCCTATCACTATGAGGTATACCATAGCCTGCATAGCATCTATCTGGAAAGGCTCGAAGTTGTTGAAGTTGTCTACAAAAGGGCTGAGTATGGTAAGGAATAGTCCACCAAAACCTAACTGCATACCTGAGTTGAAGAAAGGGTTTACCTTAACTGTATGCTTGCGGTTGATAATGCTACCGTATGCCCAAAACGCTGTAGCTATGTATATGGCTATCATGCCAGCTAGGTAAGCAGGGTTGGCGAGGTCTGCAAGGTTGTCTCTGAATATCAAACCCACGCCACAGAATGCTAGTATCATTCCTATGGCTATCAGGTGGTTCATTTTCTCTTCCTTAGATGCAAATACATTTATGAGTACTGCATTCATTGGCATCATAGAACATATCAATGCAGCTACTCCGCTGGGAATATATTTCTCTGCATAAGATACTACACCATTGCCCAGTGTTATCATTAGCAACCCCACCAGCATGTTGTGCTTAACTGTGGCTTTACTGATGTCTGCTTTTTTGAAGATGAAATAACTGATAGCAGCTAGTAGTCCACCTGCTATCAACTGCCTCAGCCCTGCAAACAGAAAAGGAGGGTAGTGTAGCACTGCTACTCTGATAGCTAGGTAAGTAGTACCCCAAGCGATACAGATAAAGAAGAATGCCAAGTAGGCTTTAGTAGTGTTGCTCATAGAAAATACACGGCAAATATGAGTGTATTTTCTGAGATAGAACTTAAGCTTTACTTATACCTTTATTTTTTAGCATCCTGCTTTTTCTTCCTTTCTTTCTTCTTCACTTTCACCCATTCTTTCAGTGCTACATTGAAAGGCATTTTTCCTATCATAACGATAGCACGTTTGTCTTTTATCTCAGACAGGGTGCCTACTTGATGGTTGACCTTGTGGCGTACCAGGTCGCCAACCTGTGGTGTGCCTTTTATGGTGTAGAAATTCTTATCTGCTTTCTTCGCAGCTGTTGCATTAGCTTTTATCTGTTTCTTTTTAAAGAGTACAGACTCTGCCGCAGCTATAACATCCTGTTTGTTGTCTGCTTTCTTCCAGTCTTGTATTATCTGTTTGAACTTACGCTCCATATCGCGTAGGTAGTCCAGCTCTTGCTTCTTTATCTCGTTCTGTAGCTTTAGTGTGCTGTGATGTTGCTCCAGCTTTTCTTTGTCTATTAGCTCTTCATACTCTTTCTTCAGGTCTTTCTGCTCCTTTATCAACCCGTCTAGTTGTTTTTCCTTCTTCGCCATCTGTACCGACTGCTGCTCGGTGCGTAGGAGCATCTTGTCTAGCTTGAAGTGTCCGCGTTCGGTCAGCTTACGTGCACGGTCTATGATGGTTTGCGGTAATCCGCTACGCTGTGCAATGGCAAAAGTGTAAGAGCTACCTGGCTTACCAACGTGTAGTTTGTAAAGTGGCTCCAATTTGTCTTCATCAAACATCATAGCACCATTCACGATGCCCGGCACTTTACCTGCCATTACCTTAAGGTTGAGGTAGTGAGTGGTAATGATACCAATGGTGTGCTTGCGAGCAAGCTCTTCAACAATAGCCTCTGCAAAGGCACCTCCAAGGTTAGGGTCAGAACCGCTACCCAGCTCATCAATGAATACAAGGGTCTTGCCATTGGCAAAGTCCATGAAGTATTTCATATCTCGTAGGTGGGCACTGTAAGTACTTAGCTCATGCTCTATAGACTGGGTGTCCCCAATATGTATCATCACTTGCTTGAAAATGCCTATTTCAGAAGTTGTATCAGCAGGTATTAGCATTCCCGACTGTGCCATCAGCTGTAATAGCCCTACCGTCTTCATAGAGACTGTCTTACCACCTGCATTCGGTCCACTAATGATGAGCATGCGGCTATGCCTATCTAGCTTTATATTAAGCGGTATGGTTGGCTTCTCTTGTTTTTTATTGTGTAAGTAAAGCAGCGGATGTCTTGCATCTACAAGGTTGACACCCGGGTGCGGACTAATTCTAGGCATATCCCCATTTACGTCCTCTGCTAATAATGCTTTAGCTCTAATATAGTCGTAAGTGCCTGCCAGCTCATAGTAGCCGACCAATAGTGGTTGATACTCAGCAATAGCAGCCGTCGTTTCGGATAATATCCTTTTTATTTCACGAGCTTCAGCACGCTCTAGTGAGAACAGCTCATTGTTAAGTTCAATTGTTTCTTCAGGTTCTATGAAGACGATTCTGTTAGAGTCACTCTCACCATGATGAATACCTTTTACGGCACGCTTATGTTCCGCATTGATGGCTACTGTACGTCTGCCATTCAAAAAACTTTCGGAGATGTCTGCTAAATATCCTTGTTTGCCTAGCTTGCGCAAAATGCCTTCAAATACCTTCCTTAGTCTGGAACGCTGCGAGGAAATATCGCTACGGATATTCATTAGCTCACGAGAAGCATTATCTCGAACAGTACCCGTATCGTCAATTACAGATGATATTATCTCAACTATCTGTTTCTCATAAGTGATGTTCTCTGCTATAGCACGTAGGTTGTTGAATAATGATTCATTCTTTTTGAACCATAATAGTATATCCTTAGTATTCTGTGCTAAGTGTTGAAACGATAGCAACTGCTCTCCACTCAAAGAAGCATTACTTATAGAAAGAAGCTTTAACTCCTTACTGATATTCTTGGTAAAGTCATTCGGGAAACGGTCGTCCGTTCTTAGTGTCGACTTATATTCGCGGGTTTGCAATAGCTCGCGCTCCACATATTCCAACTTAGTATGGAAGCGAATATTTTCCACACGCTCACGAGCACCGTCAGTACGGCACTTCTCCTTCAAAAGTTGGCAAATCTTATCAAACTCTAAAGCTTCTACGGCACGCGCCGGATATAATAACATCATGTCAAGATCCTGTCAGAAATGCAAAGGTAGTATATAACATATTCTTAGGATTTATAAACAGGGAAAATAAGTTATATTGCGTATTACGACTATGAACAATTATGAGCGGCTGATAGCGCGATTGGATGCTTTTATCAGGAAGTACTATACGAATCAACTGATAAGAGGTGGGCTGGTATTTATCATCAGTTTATTGCTATTCATACTATTGGTAAGTGTAGGAGAATACTTTCTATATATGCCGGTATGGCTACGTGTAGGGTTGATGTCGTTCTTCATAATAGCGGGCGTGGTCTCCTTGACCGTATGGGTAGTAATGCCATTGGTGAAAATGAATAGGCTGGGCAAGGTTATTTCTCATGAGCAAGCAGCCGCTATTATCGGGCAACACTTTCCAGAGGTGAGTGATAAATTGCTCAATATTCTTCAACTAAAGAAACATGCAGATACACAGGCAAGTAAAGATCTGATAGAAGCGAGTATAGACCAAAAGGCATCGCAATTATCGGTAGTGCCTATGAGTTCTGCCATAGACCTTTCTAAAAACAGAAGGTTACTTCCGTATTTATTGCCGCTAGTTTTAGTGGGTGTATTTATGCTAGTCGCAGCACCCAATGTGTTTAAAGATGCATCAGAGCGATTACTACAACCTACAAAGAGCTTTGAGCGACCAGCACCATTCAGCTTTGTGATAAAAAATAGCGGACTCAGAGCTGTTAGAAATTCAGACTTCCAACTAAAAGCTACAACTAGGGGAGATGTAAGACCGTCAGATCTGTATATAGAAGTAGATGGTCAGCGTATACCCATGGCGGTAGATGATAGTACTTTTAACTATACCTTCAGAAATGTAACAGAAGAGACGACATTCAGGCTATATGGTGGTGGCTTCTATTCAAAAGCGTATAAGCTGGATGTGGTGCAAAAGCCGCTATTGAAGTCCTTCAATATAAAACTAGATTACCCAGCATATATTGGTAAGCAAGACGAGGTGAGAAATAGCCTTGGTGATATGACCGTACCAGCAGGTACTAAGGTTAGTTGGCAATTCAGTACAGAGTTTACCGACCTTGCAGCTATTAGGCTGGGCGATGGGGATGCTCAGAATTTACGCAGTGTAGGAAATGGTTATTCTTCTGAACATCGCTTTTTAAGAGATACTTCTTATACCTTATTGCTCAAGAACAATAGCTCTAACATTACGGATAGCTTTAAGTATAACGTCACAGTTACACCAGATAAGTATCCTGTGATACAGATGGAAGAGTTTAGAGATACTGTTTCCGGCAATCAGATATTACTTAACGGTTCTGCCGGGGATGATTATAGCATCACTAAAGTATTGTTCAAGTACGAAGTGACGGATAAGGGAGGTAAGCAGGTAACCGCACAGTCTGTTCCGCTAGACATAACTAAAGGAGCACTTACGTCATTCCAACATTACTTTGATATACAGACATTGAAACTACAGCCCGGGCAGAATGTCAACTACTTTATAGAAGCTTGGGATAATGATGGGGTGAATGGTAGCAAAGCTACACGTAGTGAGATGATGGTGTATAGCATGTACGATGCTAAACAAATAGACTCCGCATTACAAGAGAACGCAAAACAGATAAACTCAGGACTGAGCAATAGTGCTGACCAAACAGAGCAATTGCAGCAACAGTATGAGCAAATGCAGAATACACTATTGCAGAATAATAATAGTGCGGACTGGGAGCAGACCCAGAAGATGCAAAGCATGATACAAGCGCAGCAACAGCTGCAGAGTAAGATAGAGGCTGTGAAGAAACGATTTGACGAGCAGGTGCAGCAAAGTAAGCAAAAAGAGTACAGTGACGATCTGAAGCAGAAACAGGAAGCATTACAAAAGCAGATGGATAATCTGCTGGATAAAGAGCTACAGGAACAAATGCAGAAGCTTCAAGAGCTGATGAAGCAAATGCAGATGAACAAGAAAGATGGAGTAAAGAAAATGCAGGAATTGGCTCAGCAGAATAAGCTCTTCAACATGGACCTTGAGCGTATGCAGGAGCTGATGAAAAAACTGGAGGCGCAGATGCGCATGGAGGATATAGCCAATAAGGCTGATGAACTAGCGCAAAAACAGCTTGAACTAAAAGATAAAACGGATAAAGGAGCAACATCAACCGATAGCCTAAAGAAAGAGCAAGATGTACTGAATAAGTCATTAGACTCTACCATGAATAAGGCTATGAAGGAGCTTGATGATGTGAATAAAGATTTAGAACGACCTCAAGACCTGGACAAGGCAAAGCAAAAAGCCGGAGAAGCTTCTGACAAAATGAAGCAAAGCTCTGACCAGTTGCAAAAGAATAATAAAAGTCAGTCTTCGCAATCGCAGAAGAGTGCAGCAGAAGCCTTGCAAGAGATGTCGCAGACATTGAGCCAGCAAGCATCAGGTATGAATGCGCAGCAAATACAGATAGATATAAAAGCAGTAAGGCAATTGCTGACGAATTTAATGCGCTTATCTTTTGAGCAAGAGCAGCTAATGAATAAAGTGAAGGGTACACCTATTACTAGTCAGCAGTTCATAGACAATAAGCAAGTACAGAAAAGACTACATGCAAATTCTATCATTATTAGAGATAGCTTGTTTGCGCTGAGTAAGCGTGTAGAGACATTGGCTGTAACTGTAAACAAAGAGACTACAGAGCTGGAGCAGAATATGAAATATGCTACCAGCTTGCTAGAGGATAGACGTATTAGCCAAGCTATGAGCAAGCAGCAGTATGTAATGACGCATACTAATAACTTAGCCTTAATGCTAAATGAGCTACTGGCAAACCTTATACAGATGCAGAACATGGCTGCACAGCCTAGCTCAGGTAACTGTAGTAAACCCGGTGGTATGAATCCTAAGCCGGGTATGGGTAAGCAGCTATCTGATATTATCACTAAGCAGCAAGACTTGGGTAACGCTATGCAGCAAATGCAGAAAGCTATGCAACAGCGTCAGCAAGGGCAAGCAGGTGGTAAAAGCGGGCAGTCGCAAGAGCAGGGAGGTAGCGACCAAGATGCCAAAGGAGGTCAAGACGGTAAAAGTAAAGGTAAGCAAGGAGCTATGGGTGAGAATGGAGATGCAGAGTCGATAGCGCGAATGGCAAGACAACAAGCTGCATTAAGGAAAAAGCTACAGGAACTGAATACATTGCTGAATAGTAATGGTATGGGAGATCTAGCGCAAGAGCTTAGAGAGGTACAGCAGCAAATGGATAGGATGGAGTCTGATATGGTGAACAAGAGATTGACCGAGCTACTGCTAACAAGACAAAAGGATATATTAACAAGACTGCTGAAAGCAGAAAAAGCAGTAAGAGAGCAAGAGCAGGATAATAAACGTACTTCTAAAAATCCTGACCAAGTATCAAGACCAATACCGCCTGAGCTACAACAAAAGCTTAATGATAAGAAATCTATGTATGAGCAGTATAAGACTGTTCCTCCTCAGCTGAAACCATACTACAAGAATATGGTGGAACAGTATTTTCAAATATTAGGATCCTAATAATATAAGCTATTTTCTTGAGATTTTTGCATTAAAAAAAATTAATCTATGATGATTGGGATTGTCATAGTTGTTTAACTATTTGTTAAAAGCCTCATTTTCACAATTTTACAACTAACCTACAGCTAGAAACTGCCGTCTATTATGTGTAGAGGGTTGCATAGTAGTGTTTTATACTATTGTGCTAATGTGAATTTATAGTTATCTTTCATATAATATCAAGTGAATCAAACAAATATCTTTCATTAACCAAAATTCGTACCTATGATATTTTCACGTACTTACAGATTAACGTCTTCAATGAAGGCAGAGGACATCAAAGGAAGGTTGCTTGGCAAGCACTTACAAGTGCACAAACTAGACTTTGAAGTTTCTGAAAAAGACAGAATGCTCAAGATCATTCCACACGCGGAAAAGGTGACGGATATCAAAACTTTACCGATAACTCATATTAAGTTTAAAGGTAACGGGGATAAGACACAAGTATTCGTAAGTTCTAAGATGAGAAAAATTGACTCAGGTGGACCTATGCTTATTGTGATCTTTTGTTTCTTTTTAGTAGCCGCAGGTGTAATTGCTTATGTATCTCACCCACAGGCTAACATGGCGATCTCATTTACTTTAGCCGGTATTGGTTTAGCTATCTTCTTAATTTTTTGGATGAGGATGCAAACAGGTTATTTTGATTACATCCGTAAGATTAAAGATTTTATAAAAAAACAAAGCGTAGCCTGATAGCTATGCTTTGTTTTTTATAAGGGTTAATGGTTGTTTATTTAAACAGCCATTTTTTTATTCAATATACTGCTCTAGTTCACCGATAGGGGTATCGCTATTGAAGGTTTTTATCAACTGTCTGTTTTTGTCGTAGATGTTTATTTGTGGCAAGCTATTATAATTATAGGTTTTGTTGATAAACCCAGCACTGTCCAAACCTACTATTAAACTAGGGTATTGAGAGTACTTTGTAGTATTTCTGAAGAACTCCATATAGGTACCCATATTAGGAGATGCCATAAGTACTATCTTAGAGTTTTTAAACTTGTGAATGTTCTTTTCTAATAATAGCGTCTCTTCTTGGCAATGTTCACAAGTAGGATTAAAGAGCATAATGAAAAGGTTGGCTTTATTCTTTATATCATCGTTAGTGTAGACTTTATTATCCATAGTCACAACACGGACATCGGGCATAGGAGCCCCTAAAGCTCTGTAGTCCATAGTCATGGTGTCTGCTGCTGCAGTAGTAGTTTGTGTTTTATCTTTCTTAGTCTTCTTACTTTGTGCACATGCTGATAGTACAGAGCATAGCATACAAGTAATGATTAGTAAATTGCGATTCATAAAAACGAAAATAGGTATTTGCCTGTAAAGATATTGCTAAATAATATGACAGCTAAAACAAACATACCGTTGGCAGAGCGTATGAGACCCAATACGTTAGATGAATTCATAGGGCAGGAGCACTTAGTGGCTGAAGGTAGAGTGTTAGAACAAATGGTAAAGTCCGGTAAGATACATTCTATAATATTTTGGGGGCCTCCTGGTGTTGGTAAAACGACCTTGGCTCAGATAATAGCGAATACAGTAGATGTACCGTTCTTTACCTTAAGTGCCATAGAAAGCGGTGTAAAGGATGTGAGAGCCGTTATTGAAACCTCTAAAAAAGCAGGACATGCATTGTTGTTCATAGATGAGATACATCGTTTTAATAAAGCACAGCAAGATAGCTTGCTAGGTGCAGTAGAGAAAGGTATCATAACACTAATAGGGGCTACAACAGAGAATCCTTCGTTTGAAGTTATCAGTGCCTTGTTGAGCAGGTGTCAGGTGTATACTTTAAAGTCTCTAACAGAAGAGAATTTAAAAGGTCTAGTAAGACAAGCTTTAAGTCAAGATGAATGGCTGAAAAGTATACAAGTAGAGGTGGAAGAGTGGGAAGCACTGCTACGTTTAAGCGGTGGAGATGCAAGAAGGTTGTTGAACTTGTTAGAATTGGTGGTCGCATCTTTTAAGGATGGAGAACGTGCTATAAACAATAAGCTGGTGCAAGAAGTAGTGCAAAGTAAAATGGCACTATATGATAAGACAGGGGAGCAGCACTACGATATTATTTCAGCGTTTATAAAGTCGGTAAGGGGTAGCGACCCTAATGCGGCTGTATATTGGTTGGCTAGGATGATAGAAGGTGGAGAAGACCCAAAATTCATTGCCAGAAGGTTGGTGATACTAGCTAGTGAAGATATTGGTAATGCTAATCCAAACGCTTTGCTATTAGCTACTAATTGTTTTCAGGCAGTAGAAATGATAGGTTACCCTGAGTGTCGTATCATTCTTGCTCAGGCTACTACCTATTTGGCATCATCTCCTAAAAGTAATGCTGCATATATGGCAATTAATAATGCACAGGCACTAGTAAGAAAAACAGGAGATCTGTCTGTACCATTAACTATTAGAAATGCACCAACTAACTTAATGAAAGATATGGACTATGGCAAAGGCTATCAATATGCGCATGACTTTCCTGGTGGGTTTGTGGCGCAAGAGTTTCTACCAGATAAGATAGCGGGTACTAAACTATATGCCCCGAAGAATATTGGCTCTGAAGGGAAGCTTAAAGAGTACCTTAAGCATAATTGGAAAGATAAGTATGATTACTAGCTGTATGCCGAATTAGCAGTAAGAATCAATATGAGAGATACTATAGCTATGATGATTGCAAACCTGAAAGCAATATTCCATTTGCCTATTATTGGCCAGTTTTCGCTTATACGATCAAATGATTGCCAAAAGGCAGACAGCTCATTTGTATTGTCAAACTTATAACCCGCTTCAGCCATTATCTCTTTTGCACGTAGTTGGTCTTCTTCAGGTACTTGTAGCTTGATACCACCTACAGCAAATTCATAAATTGGGGCTGTGGTTACCGTATGTTCATCTTTAAGAAAACACTTGATGCCTTCATGCTCAAGATTGGAGATATAAGGAGATGCTTCTATACTGGTTGAGAATGTAGCTATTGTGACAAAGTTCATAAGCGGAGTTCTATGTCGTAAATCTACTAAAAGTGACACTAAGTATATGCTATACCATATGGCAGCGCACTTCTTCTATAAACCTTAGATGGTTACCTGCAAACGGTTTTTCAGTAATAATAAGTTGGCTGCCTCTATATGCGGCTGTAGCTTGCACATAGCCTGTCTTTACTTCTTGATACTTGATGCCTGCTGTTTTAAGCAGAGGGCCTGCCCATTTATCAAGGTTGGTTATTAGTAGCACATTTTTGGGTTGTAATAGGCTAAGCTCTTCTTTGAAAAGATGAGCACAGTTAGACAGTTGAGGGGTGAAGTCTTCAGGAGTGATAGCACTAGGTGTGCATGGTGATACTTTCATTAGGTTGCTCCATGCTATTACATTGTTCCAATTATCTTCACTACGTCCATACTTCTCCATTGCTATCTTGTAGGTGATATTCCATAAGAAGCTACGAAAAAGACCGTGCTTTATCCAGTTCTTATTTACCCAGTCAAGAGGGCATACCTTAGGTGGGGTAGAGTAGGTATGGCTTTTTTTGATAATTGTCTCTATCGCAGCCTTGTTGTTGGTGAGTTTGAAGCTAGGCTTACAATCTTGTGCATACTGGCTATATACCATTAGCAGTCTTTTGTCATAATAGTCCTTACCTATCATGGGGTAAAACAGAGAATACTTGTTGGTTCTCAGCTTATCCGGATGATTGGAAGACAAGTACTTATGATGATCAAGCAGTGTTTTTTCCAGACTTAGATTGTATAGCGATATTTTTTCTTTCTGAGCCATTTATAATAAGGGCGTTAAGCTAGTGCGAAAATTGTAAAGTGTATATTAAATTTGCCCGCCAAGGGGCTAAAAGTCGCTACCGTAGAGAAAAATAAAAAATTCTTTTAAAATATTTTGTTGAATTGATTTATACGGTTTACCTTTGCAGTCCC